>JBBRHB010000230.1:0-7422 GCA_038223355.1 Chloroflexales bacterium | reverse complement strand
GGTCAGTGCCACAATGTTATCTTCTTGCCAGAAGGCGGAGAACTTTTCATAGATGCGTGGGAAGGCGACCACATCGATCGTTGATTCGAGATCCTCGAACTGTGCGGACAACATCGCATCGCCTTTTTTGGTCATTAGCCGCCTGAGGCCGGTCAGCATACCGATCAAGGTCACCTTTTGCCCGATATGCGCTTCACTTAAGGCGCCGAGCGTGAGGCGATTGGGATCAGGTGGCAGGCTGCCTAGGGCCTGGGCAATCGGATGGTCCGAGATATACATGCCAAGCAACTCTTTTTCCCACAGTAGGTACTGCTTCTGGTCCTCGGCTGTATCCTGCTGCGCTGGAAAGCTGGTGCTATTCGTCACGGCCGGCCCTTCATTGCCACCGAATAAGTCGAACATGCTGGCTTGACCAGCATCGCGCATCCGTTGCCCCTCGGCAGCGCGCGCCACCACCTGATCAAGGACCCCTAACAGTTGGCGACGCGTACCGCCAAACTCCGGCATCGCCCCACATTTGATCAGCGCCTCGAAGACCCGCTTCGTGACTTCACGCCGGTCAATGCGTTCGGCCAAATTATCGATCGAGTTGAAAGGGCCACCTTCATCGCGCACCGCGCAGATTGCCTCCACCGGTCCTTCACCCACGCCCTTGATTGCTCCTAGCCCAAAGCGCACCCCTTTATAGTGAACGACGCCGGCCGGCAACGGCTCGGGCAGGAGCTCGATCGAGAAGCCATGTTTCGAGTGGTTAACGTCCGGCGGCAAGACAGCGACGCCTAACCGACTGGCCTCGCCTACATACCGCGCAGTATCTTCCAGACTGCCCGACGACGAAGATAAGAGCGCAGCCATATATTCCGTGGGATAGTGCGTTTTGAGATAGGCCGTCTGGTAGCTCAACAGGCCATACAGCGTCGAGTGCGCGCGGTTAAAGGAATAGCCAGCGAAAGGTTGAATCAAGCTCCATAGCTTATTGGCCTGCTCCGCGGTAAGGCCATTCTGCACACAGCCCTCGATAAAGCGCGGCTCTTCCTTCGCCATCAGTTCGCGATTCTTTTTACCGATCGCCTTACGGACAATATCGGCTTTACCCATCGTATAGCCGGCCATTTGCATCAAGATGCCGAGCACCTGTTCTTGATACACGATGATGCCATACGTATCTTCCAGGATCGGCTTGAGCACCGGATGCAGATAAGTAATCCGCTGCGGATGATTCTTCCACTCTATATACAGCGGAATTTGCTCCATCGGCCCCGGCCGGTAGAGCGCCACCATCGCATAAATATCTTCGATGCGCGATGGTTTAAGCTCACGCAGATAGCGCACCATCGGCGGCGACTCAAACTGAAAGACCCCCAAGGTATTGCCCTGACTGAGCATTTCCAGCGTGGCTTTGTCATCGAACGGCACATCCGCCAGTGTGAAAGGCTTGCCCTGCTCCTGGCTAATATACTGTAGCGCGGCATCTACAATCGACAGGTTGGTCAAGCCCAACATATCCATTTTGAGCAGGCCGATATCACCAAGCGTGCCCATCGGGAACGAGGCCATCACGGCCTCTTCGTCGCGGGCAGTGTGCTGCAACGGCACGATTTCTTCTAGCGGCTGGGCCGAGACCACAACGCCACAGGCATGCGTGCCGACGTTGCGCGTCACTCCTTCCAGCCGCCTAGCGCGGTCGATCAGATCTTTGATCTGTGCGTCGCCCTCATACATTTTCTTCAGGTCGGGGACGCGCTCCAGCGATTGCGTCAGCGTCGTGCCGACCGGCAGCTTGGGCACCAACTTGGCAACCTGATCAACCGTACTAAGCGGAATACTAAGCACCCGCCCGACATCGCGCAGGGCCGCTTTCGCGCCTAAGGTGCCAAAGGTAATAATCTGCGCCGTCCGGTCCCGCCCGTACTTACCCGCCACATAGTTAATCACTTCGGCTCGCCGCGAGTCGGCAAAGTCCATATCGATATCGGGCATCTCTTTGCGCTCGGGATTCAAAAAGCGCTCGAAGACCAGCTTATTCGCGACCGGATCAACATCGGTAATGCCCAGGCAATACAGTACCAACGAGCCGCCCGCCGAGCCACGTGGCAGGCAGGGGATCGACTGGGTGCGCGCGAATTTCACAAAATCCCAGACGATCAACATATACAGCGGGAAGCCGGTTTGATCGATCACATCAAGCTCGTAGGACAGCCGCTCCCAGTAATGCTTCGGCGGATTCCCTAAGCGACGCACTAACCCCTCATTGCTCAACTCGCGTAGATAGCTCGAAGGTGTATGGCCCTCCGGCAGCGGGAACTCCGGCAGCTGCACGCGGCCAAATTCAAGCTCCAGATTACACATGTCGGCGATGCGCCGCGTGTTATCGATCGCCTCGCGCGGATAGGCCGCCATCAGCTCTTCCATCTGCACCGGTGAGCGCAAGAAGTAGCTATCATCGAGTTCGGGATTCTTGGAGCAGTATTCGGCGACGGTCGTGTTGAAGCCCATGCAGCGCAGCATCCGGTGCGTGTCGGCATCCTGCTGGTCCACGAAATGGGCATCATTGGTCGCGACCAGCGGGATACCCAGCTCACGGCCGATCCGCACTAATTCTTCGTTAATCTCGTGCAACTCCGGCACTTCGGGATGCAGTTGCAACTCAAGAAAATAATGTTCAGGGCCGAGCAGGTCACGGTACCAGGCTGCGGCTTCACGCGCCCCGGCCTTGTCTTTCTTCGTCAGGCGGCGGTTAACTTCGCCACTCAAGCAGGCCTGCGAAACGATCAAGCCTTCTTTGTGCTCTGCCAGCAACTCGCGGTCGATGCGCGGCTTGTAGTAATAGCCGTCGAGATGCGCCCGCGTCGAGAGCTTAATCAGGTTGCGGTAGCCTTCCAGGTTTTTGGCCAGCAGCACCGTATGAAAGTAGCCCTTGCCCTCGGGCGTCTTGTTGTCGTGGCGGCCCGGTGCGACATACGCCTCGCAGCCGATGATCGGCTTAATGCCGGCCTTTTTTGCCGCAGTGTAAAACTCAATCGCACCATACATCACGCCATGATCGGTCAGCGCCAGCGTATCCATGCCCAGATCTGCTACTCGCTTAGTCATTGTTTGAATGTTAGACAAGCCATCAAGCAGGCTATATTCAGAGTGGGCATGGAGATGAACGAAGTCGCTGGCCATATATTATCCTAGCTAGAAACGCTTGACACTCGTACTACATCAGTAGCGATAATGTAGCTGCACGAGCATGGCTATTGCACCTTGGGTGCACGTTTTAAAAGCAATGGCCGCGCTAGGCAATCTGCTGTAGCGTAACCTCATTGCTCGGCATTATAGCACGCCCGAGCGACGCATAACCTGTGGACAACCGGTGCGTTTGTAAGCAGTTTTGTGGATAGCTGGGGGACGGCTTGGGGGCTATTCCATCGGGTAGCGTAGCCCCCACTGGCCGCGGATAGCGTCCAGCGTCTGCATGATCCCCAGCGATTCATCAAGCGGCATCGTCGGACTTTCGGTCTGACCACTGCGGATGCAGCGTCCCACCTCTGCCGCCTCATAGTTATAGCCATTGCCACTGAATCCGACCTCAACGACTTCGTCGGGCTGGCCATCCCGCTTGAGCATATAGCTGCGCGGCTGCCACCACGGTGCATGAATATGGATGGCGCCTGTTGTACCTAAAATCCGGGCGTCCTGCGGCGTATTAGTTTGGATGGCTGCACTCAACGTCGCGAACTGGCCCCCCGGATAGCCCAGAACCATGGCGGACTGCTCATCCACGCCGGTCGGGCCCATATGCGCCAAGCTCGCGATGCGGTCAGGCTGCCCGAAGATCATTGATGCCAGGGAGACCGGGTAGACTCCAACATCGAGCAATGCCCCGCCGCCGAGCGCGGGGTTGAACAGCCGGCTTTGGGGATTACGCTGCGTGCGAAAGCCAAAGTCGGCTTGCAGCATTTGCACCCTGCCGATCACGCCGTCGGCCAGCAGTTGCCGGACCCGCACCATCACCGGCAGAAAGCGTGGCCACATCGCTTCCATCAGAAAGTGCTGGCGTTGGCGGGCCAGCGCAATCAGTTCCGCTGCTTGGCTCGCGTTAATCGTAAAGGGCTTCTCACACAAAACGTGCTTACCCGCCTCCAGGCACAGGCGAGTATTGGGATAATGTAGTGGGTGAGGCGTCGCTACATAAATCGCCTCAACCTCGGCATCGTTAGCCAGATCTTCGTAACTCCCGTGCCGCTGCCGTATCCCAAACTCCGCGCCGAAGCTTTCTGCGGACGCTTGGCCGCGCGAGCCAACGGCCACCAGTGCAGCTTCTGGCAATGCCGCCAGTCCCTTGGCAAACTTGCGGGCGATTGAGCCCGTCCCGAGAATGCCCCAACGCAGCCTATCCATCAGCGTACACCCAGCAGCAGTTCGATCAGCAACTGGTCCAGCCGTTCATAGGGCAAGCCCCGTCGGCCCAGTGCTGCCCGGTCGAAGGCGAAGGCTTTGAGTGCTGTGGCCTTGTCAGAGCTATAAGCACCGGCAAACTGGAGCATACTGCCATCATCAGCATTGATCGTCTGCAGCAATTCCTGAATCTCCTTGTCCTGCGCGAACTGTGCGGCCTTGGCCTTCATGATCAAATAGGTCCGCATACAGCCCCGCGCGAAAGCACGCACGTCATCATAGTCCGCAGTCCGATAGGCGTGTGCATCGAAGTGACGGCTGCCGCTATAGCCCACACTCTCCAAAAACTGCACCAGGAAAAAGGCCGCCTTGATACTTTCGGCGCCGAAGCGGAAATCCTGGTCATAGCGACCAAACTTTTGATCGTTCAGGTCAATATGAAACAGCTTGCCAGCATCCCACGCCTGTGCTACGGCGTGCATGAAGTTAAGGCCGGACATCTGCTCATGGGCCAGTTCAGGATTCACGCCAAACATATCAGGCTGGTCAAGGGTGTGAATAAAGGCGAGCGCCGCCCCAACCGTCGGTAGAAAGATGTCCGAGCGCGGCTCGTTCGGCTTGGGCTCCAGAGCGAAACGCAGGTCGTAACCCTTATCATGGCTATAGGAAGCTAAGAAATTGAGTGCTTCACGGAAATGCTTGAGCGCGTCGATCGTCTTTTTCGTGGCATCGCTCTCGGTGCCTTCACGTCCGCCCCAAAAGACATAGACTTTCGCTCCCAGTTCGACACCCAAGTCAATGGCGCGCATCGTTTTTTGCAGAGCATAGGCGCGCACCTTGGGGTCGTTGCTGGTGAAGGCTCCATCGCGGAAAGCGGGATCGGCGAACAGGTTGGTCGTGGCCATCGGTACGCACAGCCCTGTATCATCGAGCGCCCGTTTAAAATCGGCGACGATGCGGTCACGTTCGGCCGTCGTGGCCGTGATCGGCACCAGATCGTTGTCGTGAAAGTTAACGCCCCACGCACCTTCACCGGCCAGCAGATGAACGAGTTCAACCGGCGATAGCGTGTCCCGTACCGGCTCTCCGAATGGATCGCGGCCTACATTGCCGACCGTCCATAAACCAAAGGTAAAGCGATCTTCCGGCTTTGGTTGGTACTCCATAGCGGCACTGCTCCTTGTGCAATCATAGCTGTGTTAAGCTATCCCGCATCATAACACCGCACTCAATGTAGTGAGCGTACGCACGTTGGTCAACATCCTGGAAGGTATTGAGGTCGAGCGCATTCAGCAGCGTTGTGTCTGGCTTCGGGCGGCGCATCGTGCGATAATTATACCGAGAAAGCGAAGTGACGCTGCGAAGATACTTCTCCTCAGCTTCTTACCCAACTTTATTGAGAAGATACGGTGAACAGGAGCCAATGATGAACGTGTCGTTGGTAGTAGGGAGCTTGCGTTTCTATGAAGCAGCTGATTAGTTATCGCGTCGCGGTGTTTGTAGTCTTTGTTGCGTCACTGTTCATGAGCATCATGGACTCAACGATTGTCAATGTGGCGCTTTCGGCGATGAGCCGCGATTTCGGTGTCAACATTGCTGCTACCGATGTCATTGTTGTGGCATATCTGGTGAGTTTGGCGGTAACGATCCCGGCGGCGGGCTGGGTCGGCGACCGCTGGGGCAGCAAGCGCACCTTCCTAGCGGCGCTGGGATTGTTCGTTGTCGCCTCGGCACTGTGCGGTTTGTCGACCTCACTGGGGCAATTGGTTGGCGCGCGCATTCTTCAAGGAGCTGCGTCGGGCGTGTTGACGCCGGTTGGTACAGCCATGTTGTATCGCACATTCTTGCCCCACGAGCGCGTGCGCGTGTCGCGGATAATGATCGTGCCAACCGTGATTGCGCCCGCCACTGGTCCGGTGCTGGGCGGCTTTCTGGTCGACAATCTATCGTGGCATTGGGTGTTTTTCGTGAATGTCCCGCTCGGCATCGCCACACTACTGTTTGGCTGGCTGTTTCTCAACGAGCACCGCGAGCCGAACACGGGTCGCTTCGATCTCGCCGGGTTTGTGCTCGCGAGCGCCGGCTTTTCGGTGGTAATGTACGCGCTCACGCAGGGCAGCGTGTACGGCTGGACATCGGCGCGTATTCTGACGAGTCTAGTGACCGGTGTGCTGGCGCTCGCGGCGCTCGTCGTGGTTGAGCTGCGGGTTGAGTATCCCATGATCCAGCTGCGGTTGTTTGAAAATCGTTTGTTCCGCACCGCGAACCTCGTGTCGTTATTTGGCGCGGCCGGCTTTTTGGGGCTGTTGTTTAGCGTGCCACTGTTTTTGCAGCAAGGGCTGGGCAACTCGGCGCTTGCCTCCGGCTCGTCGACGTTTCCCGAGGCACTGGGTGTGCTGGCTTCATCGCAGATCGTGGCGCGCTTATACCCACGCGTCGGGCCCCGCCGCCTAATGGGCGGTGGGCTCCTGTGGGTGGCGGGGGTCGTGCTGCTATGTTGCACGGTGGGACCAACTACGAGCTTATGGGTCGTGCGGCTGCTGATGTTTGCGGCCGGCGCAGGCATGGCATCCATGTTTGTGCCATTTGGCGCGGCGGCCTTCGCGACGATTACGCCCGGCGACACGGGGCACGCATCGGTAATCTCCAACGGCCAAAATCAACTGGGCGGCGCGCTGGGAGTCGCGGTGACGAGTGGTACGCTTGCGCTGGTTACCGCGAACCATGCGGCGGTGGCAGGGTCGGCGCAGCGGTATCTCGGCGGCTATTATGGGGCGTTTGTGGCGGCGGCCGTCATGGCCCTAGTCGGTGCCCTAGTCGCGTTCACCATCCGCGACGCAGACGCCGCCGCGTCTATGCGCCCGCGTGATGCGTCCAGCGAGGGTGCGCTGGCACCGATAGCTCATTGATAGCAATACGTGACAACTCTGGCTAGTGCGCCTCGGCAGCCATGACCTGCGCACATAACTGAGCAAATTGATCGGCAACAACCGGGCCATTCCGCTCACGCAAAACAGTTTCTCGCCCTGCGCGACCGAT
>JBBRHB010000229.1:0-7429 GCA_038223355.1 Chloroflexales bacterium | reverse complement strand
GAGCGATCGGTTTGGCAGCCCGGTCAGCGCATCATACATGGCGTCATGGATCAGCTGTGCCTCGGCCGCCTTGCGAGCCGTGATATCGCGGGCATTTACCACCACACCCTCAACATCAAGGTCCGCCACCAGATTGGTCGCAGTCACCTCCAGGGTGCGCCAGCTGCCGTTGCGGTGCTCGACACGTAGTTCTGTAGTAACGGTCTCCCCCGGCTGGCTAAGAAGGCCTGTAAAGAGTTGGCGCGCTTGAGGCAGGTCGGCGGAATGGACGCCGATAAAGGCACTCCTACCTGTGCGCTCGTCGGGCGCGAAGCCAAGCATGCGCAACTGGGCTGGACTGGTATACCGCACCGCGCCCTCGGCATTCACGACCGAGATGATATCGCCGGCATGCTCGATCAACGCCCGGAAATAGCCCGCGCTCCGGCGCAACTCTTCCTCCGAGCGCTTGCGCGCGGTGACATCCCGATCAATAGCCAGAACCAGTTCGCGGCCTTCCAAACTGATGAACGAACTCGAATACTCGATCGGAAAAAGCGAGCCATCTTGTCGACAATGAATTGCCTCGCCCGTGACAACCCCCTCACGCCGAAGCGGGTCAAGCGAGATCTCGCCATGCTCGTGATCGGTGTATGCGGGATCAAGCAGCCCGTAGGGTCGGCCAATCAGTTCCTCCCGCGTATACCCATTCATCCGCGCTGCAACCGCGTTGCAGTCCACAATCATCCAGGGCGTGATGGAATGCCCGGGTTCAATCAGGAGAATGCCATCCGGGCAACGCTCAAACAGGATCCGGAAGCGCTCCTCACTCTCGTGCAGCGCACGCGCTGTCCGCGCACGCTCGATAGCATGCCGGATGGAGCGCTCGAGCAGCGGCGCGCTGGTCTGCCCTTTGACCAGATAATTTGCCGCTCCCATCTGGAGCGCCACGGCATCCACTGTCAGATCACCCTGCCCAGTCAGCATGATGATCGGCGTGGTGCAACCTCGATCCTGTGCTTCCCGCACCAAGGTCAGCCCATCGCGCTCCCCCAGCCTGTAGTCGGTCAGACACACATCATACGCCTGGTCCAGCAGCGCTGCGAGCCCCTCCTCGTACGTTGCCTTCCACTTGAGGTCAAACCGTGGCCCAAGCACATCTGCCAGCAGATTACGGGTCAAGATATAGTCATCCTCATCGTCCTCAATGAGCAAGATATTCCAGCGCGTGATGTCCATCTTAGAACTGCTCGTCTGGAGCTGGCGGGAGCTCAACGATCTCAAACCAGTATTGGCCGAGGCTACGCATCACCTCAACCAGCGACACGAAGGTCACGGGCTTGGTGATAAACGAGTTTACGCCTAGATCATAGCTGCGATAGATGTCCTCCTCCGCCTCAGAGGTTGTCAAGACGATGATCGGGATGCGCCGTAGGGCCGGGTCAGCCTTAATTTCCTTTAGTACCTCACGGCCATCCTTACGCGGCATATTAAGATCGAGGAGGATCACTCCCGGTCGGGGAGCGATCGCGCCATCCGAGTATTGACCGCGGCGGTACAGGTAGTCCATCAGTTCCTCGCCGTCCTCAACACAATACAGTTCGTTAACCAGGTGGCTCTCTGCCAACGCGTCGCGTGCCAGCATCCGGTCGTCCGGATCGTCATCGGCCATCAGCAGGATAATCGGCTTTCCGTTCGGTTTCATAGTTGCAGCATCTCCATATCTTGCTTCGGCTGCCTCACCGGCAGAGTCACCACAAAGCTGGCGCCCTTACCCGCCCCTCCTTGTGCAGTAATCGTCCCCCCATGGCGCTCAACAATCTTGCGGCAGATCGCCAAGCCCACGCCCGTACCCTCATACGTGCCGCGCTGGTGGAGCCGTTGGAAGATGGCGAAGATCCGGTCAAGATACTTATCATCGAAACCAATCCCGTTGTCACGCACGACGAGCTCGCAAAGCTGGCGGGACTGGCCGCCATCCTCAGTCCGCACGACGGCGTGCACACGGACAACCGGCGCCTCGCCCGGCCGGTGGAACTTCAGCCCATTGCCAATCAGGTTCTGCAGCAGCTGCCGCATCTGCACCGGCTCGGCGTCGATGATCGGCAGCGCGCCGATCTCGACGCGACCGTTGCTCTGCTCCACGCGCGCCTCCAGGTCGGCCATGACCTCCTGTGCCACCCGTCCCAGATCGACGGGTACGAACGGCTGCGCCCGCGTGGTGACGCGCGAAAACGTCAGTAGGTCATTGATCAGACGCTGCATCCGCCCGGCCGCACTCTGCATCCGCTCCAAATAATCACGACCATCCACGCCGAGTGTCGCGCTATACTTCTCCTGTAGCCGGTCACCAAACGCCTGGATCTTGCGTAGCGGCTCCTGCAAGTCATGCGACGCCACCGCAGCAAAGTCCTGCAGTTCGCGGTTGCTACGCTCTAGCTGCGCGGCAACTGCCTGCAGTTGGTGCTGCGCCCGGCTGCGCTCCCCGACGCGACCGATCTGTTTTCCAACCGTTGCCATAACCTCGGCCAGCGGCTCATCCAGTTCGGCGGCCTCGGCGGCGAAGAACTCGAGCACCGCCACGACCTCGGTCCCGACCAGGACCGGGAAGGCAAAGCCGGCCCGAATGCCGAGGTCCATCACCTCTCGTACACGCTCCGTGTCTGGTGCGCCGCTGACGTCCGCGATCCAGGCCGGCTTCCCCGTTGCTAGCACCTGGCCCGGTAGGCCGACACCTCTAGCCAGTATGGTCATCTCAATCGCGGCTCGGAACGTTGCAAAACGTTCGGGATCGTCGAGGTGCCAGAGTGTCGTGGGCAGCAGTGCACCGGTCGTTGCATCATGCAGATACACATGGCCGACCGGCCAGCCGGTCTGTGCACAGACTTGATCAAGGCAGCTTTGGAGTGGCTCGTCGGCAGTCCACGACTCATTGGCGGCCACAGCCACCACCTGTAGGAGGCGGACGAACGCGTGCTGCTCGCGTAGTGCACGCTCTGCCCGCTTGCGCTCAGTAACATCGTGAAACGCTACCACCTCGCCCACCACATGCCCATGGAACGCGAGCGGCGACGACGTGAAGTCGACCGGAAAGCTCGTGCCGTCTTTGCGGGTAAACATATCCTCGTCGCTGCGCAAGGTCACATCGGAGGAGTTCAGGCCGAGCAGTGGGGAAGCTTCCGCCGGCACCCGGCCACCTGCAGCCCGCTGAACATGGATCGTCTCGTACATGCTGTGACCCAGCAGCTCGGCTTCGGTCCAACCGAGCATCTGCTCAGCGGCCGGATTCATGAACGTCACATGCCCTGCGGCATCCAGCGCATACACCCCGTCGCCCAAACTCGTGATAATGGCGCGGGTGAAGCTGAACTCCGCTTCCTGTGCCTCTACTTGGCCGTCGTCTGCGGCAGGGACGACCCACCCGACGCGCGGCGACATTGTAGGCGCATCCTGCATGCTCAATTCCTTCTCGTTCGTGTTCCAGTGAGGCAAATGGCCGGTCCCTGCGATCATGATTCCTCAGATCGAGCCCGCACTCATACTATACAGGAATATAGAAAAGGTGGAAGAGTTCACAGGAGCCCTCCAATGCAGACCATTTGACCTATGGGTCTGCATGCCAAACGACGGCCAAGGCAAGCTTCTTATCGCTAAAACTCAGTGATAGGCCGGCAGCCACTCACCATGTGCCGCGATCAAATCATCGACCATCGCGCAAATCTGTTCGAGATCGAGTTCGGCTGCAGTGTGCGGATCCAGCATCGCGGCATGGTAGATATGCTCGCGTTTGCCAGTCAACGCGGCTTCCACCGTAAGTTCTTGCACGTTGATATTAGTCCGCATCAATGCCGCCAATTGCGGCGGCAGCTTGCCGATCTGCGTCGGCTGAATACCATTCTTGTCTACCAAACAAGGCACCTCGACACAACAACCTTCCGGCAGATTATCGATCAGGCCATGGTTGGCGACGTTACCATAGATCACCCGCTGCTGGTTCGTCTCCATCGCGTGGATGATCAGTGAGCCGTACTCCCCCGAGTGCCGCTTTGCATCGTTCCGGCCTTCTGCCATCCAAGCTTGACGGAGCTCCTCTGCCGCGCGTGGATCTTCCTTAGCCCTCCTCTGCAGCCGCTCTTCCATCTTGCCGCGCTCATACCGGCTGACTGCTTGCGGATCGGGATCTTCCAGCGCGACCCGCATACTACCCCAATCCGCGATTTGAATCTCACAGCGCTCGATATATTCGTCGAGCGGCACATGAAAACGTTCGATCAGGTCGGGGCGATCACGCTTAATGAACCAGGGCACGTACTCACTAAAATGCTCGCTCGACTCGGTCACGAAATAGCCTAGCCGCTTCAGCATCTCATAGCGCACTTGATTCCACGCCGGCACTTGTCCTGCCGCCTGTGCTTGGTTGATCAATGGGTACAGATCCTGGCCGTCACGTTCAAAGCGCAGATAAAAAGCCATATGATTAATGCCCGCACACAGGTAATTAATCTCGTCCACTGGCACTTGGATGTCCCGCGCCAACTCCTGCGCCGTTCCCTGCACACTATGACACAGCCCCACGGTCTTAATCGAACTTCCACGGCTGATCGCCCAGCAGTTCATGGCCATCGGGTTAACGTAGTTCAGGAAGGTCACATCTGGGCAAACCTCTTCCATATCATGACAGATATCGAGCAGGACTGGGATCGTTCGCAAGCCGCGCATAATGCCGCCGATGCCCAGCGTATCGGCAATCGTTTGCCGCAATCCATAGCGCTTCGGTATCTCGAAGTCGACCACTGTGCTCGGCTTATATCCACCTACTTGTATCATGCTGATGGCGTAATCCGCCCCAGTGAGCGCCCGCCGCCGGTCAGTCGTCGTCTCAATTACGGGGTCCGCACTACGCGCTGCAGCAACCTTACGCGCGACGACCTCCGACGTACTAAGCCGGTCGGCATCGATATCAAAGAGCGTAATGGTCGACTGAGCCAGTTCAGGAAAGCTCAGGATGTCGCTCAACAGGTTTTTGGCAAAAACCGTACTACCCGCACCAATCAAGGTTATTTTGGCCATCGAATAATGCCGCCTTTCTCAAATGATTAACGGTTACCAGCCGGCGCAGTGTAACGCCATTTGGCCTCCTAAGCTACTTCTGCGCCTGCACCGCAACAGCGTCTGTCCCTACACAGCCTTGTTCGCAAATCAGGGCCACACCGCCCCCCTCTAACGGTCGCTCATCATCCTCTAGATCAAACAACTGAAGGTCGTTGACCCAGCCTTGCAGCCGCGTTCCTGCCACCTGCAGCCGCAAGCTATATGCTTCATCGAAGGTCCATGGGAACGTTACCTCGTCCAATATCGTCTCGCCATCCAACGCTTTGACCAGCCGCGCCGTCCCGCTCCTATGGAGCAGCAAGCCATAGTAACGCTGCATCCCCTGCACCCGCGCGCCAATTCCGGCCGCAGTCACCAGATAGGGCGTGATCGTAGCGCTGACCTGATAATCGCTCCACTCGCGCGTACCCTGGATCAGGAGACCACGTCCTTCGTTTTGCACCAGTCGAAAGGCTTCCGGCCACTGAGCATCGAACTGGTCCATCCCGTTGACCCAAGCCCGCCGCCAGAGCGTGCCGCCTTCAGGACGCCTAAAGACCACGTTCGGAGGACCATCCCAGGTCAAATAATCCAGATACACGCTCCCATCGGCAACTGCATTAGCGCTTAACTCCATGCCGATCTCGGCAATTGGCGCGCCGCCTACTTCCGGAATCCGCCACGTAAACGCCTGCTGGCCCCCGGGCGCTAACATCATCTCCGGTCCAGGGCTAGCAACTAGTGTGTCATCTGGACCATAGGAGCGTAGGTACAAACGGCAGCTAACAGGCCCCGCGTTCTCAGCATCCGCTTCCAGTACCGCTCGCACCGTCTGTCCCGGATAAAGTGTCGGACAAGCGAGTAGCGTGTAGCCCGCAAGGTTGATCGCCTCAGGGGGGGTAAACGTCGGTGTGGCGACCCGCACATGCTGGTCGGCTGCGAGCCCCTGGTAACGTAATGCCAGGCTTCGGCTCCCCAACGCGCTATGCCCTGCTACATTCTCCAATGTGACAGCGCTGCTTGCCTCACGACCTACTTCCGCCTGAAAACCCTGCACCGAGCCCGGCAATTCCCAGTGGAACCGTGCCCCACCTTTTGGCGACAGCGGTGCCTCCTGCGCCAGCGCGCGACCGATGTTCACAACCCGGTAGCTCTCCGCCACCGCATCGGTAATGGCTCGTCCACCATCCGCCGTGGAAAGATACAGCCGGTCCGCGATTGGTCCGCGCCAATCTGGGCCGCCCTCGATCCCGGCCAGCCCATTTTTGATCCCCAGTAGACAGCCGACATTACCGGCATTGCAATCCGTGTCCCAGCCACACGTATTCACAATCATCATCGACTTCTGAAAGTCATCGTCTCCATACAGTAACGCATGTATGATCAGCGCGTGGTTAGGGACCATATGGCAAGCGCCGCGGTACTTGTCATATCCATACCGCTCCGCGATCTTCTCTCGCGTCTTTTGCCAGCTTGGCTCCCGGCTATGCCACTCACGGATATCATTAATCAGGCGATAGATGACCGAGTCCCGCGGGATCAAGGCGACCCCGGTGTCGAGCAGCTTGCCAGTATCCGTCTCCACAAAAGCTTGCGCTTCCATGGCTGCAATGACCTGCGCGCCATAGATCGCCTCGCCATCGTGGCTAACACTCGCTGCCCGTCGCGCCAGGTCGACCGCCAGTTCAGGGTCGCCCGGCGCGACCATCGCCCAGCCATCAATGAAAATTTGGGACCCGATTTGTTCGGCAATAATCTTGCCGTTCAATGCGATTGACCCACTCTGCGGTGCACGTATTCCCCCCTTAAGCCGCAGATACGCCGTATGTTCCGTCGAGTTGCCCATCCCGCCCCACCACAAAATCGTCCGTCGTTCGATAATGTAGTTAAGCCAGCTCTGGCCGATCTGCGCGGCTGTAATATCGCGGCGGTTGCCGTAGTCGGGCAGCGCCCGCAGGAAGGTGAACGTACCCGCGACATCATCATCCGTCACCACCAGTGGCACATTAAAGTGCTCATGGACATAGTAGTGAATCGGCCCCAGTTCGGCCATAATCCTGTCGTAGCTCCAACCCTCGAACGGTCGGCCCAGGTAAACACCGATCAGCTTGCCGAGTACGCCGGCATACACCCGCTCAGTGTAATCAGAAGGAAGCTGCATCTATACTCCTTACGGCTCACCTCATAAGCCTCGCCGCTGTTATCACCCCAACCATGCGTTACTATAGTGCCCGGACCTCTGCTATCCCCTGCTCACGCTGTACTCGCGACCTGTGGCAAGTGGCTGATAAAGTGATACCGGCCCGAACTAATTTCAAATAGTGCGCGGTCAGCATCTTGGCCAACAAAACGGACACCC
>JBBRHB010000228.1:0-7455 GCA_038223355.1 Chloroflexales bacterium | reverse complement strand
CCCCGGTCACGGCTGCCCCTAAGGCTGGAATGAGCAAGCGTGGAGCCAGCCATCGCAGCGGCTGCATTTCCTGTGGTACCGGATCGTTAGTCGCCTGTTCCCACCATCGGCGCGAGCGCAAAGAGCTCGTGCGCCTGGTTATATGCGTGACAGATCGAGCGATGCGTACATGGGAGTTCGGCTGCAGTCACATAGGGCCGGCAACGTGGACAGCGATAAAAGCCGGTTGCCCACAGGTCACCACCGATTTCTGGCGAAGATAAGCCAGATAGGCGCACAAGCTCACGACAGACCAGCATGGCAGCTGCTCGCGCCTCGTTGTAGACCTGTGCCTGTGGTCCTACAGCCTGGCAATCCCTTAATATCTGACCCAAGTACGGGCTGACCTGCAGGATACCCAAGCGGATCAACACGAAGGGTCGAGCAACGTCAGCGCCTGCTTCAAAGTGATCGAGATCGTGAATGGTCGTCAAGCGTAGGTATGCGTCTGACGTAGCAATATCCGGACGCCGCCGGTCATACAGCATGCGTGCAGGGGTGACCGAGAGCTTACAAAACGGCCAATCGCCGTAGCTCAGGGGAAACTCTTCGATCAACCGCTGGACGATACCGTTGCCATCCACTCGAAATAAATGCCCTCCCGTTGCTTGCAGGAGGTTCGCATACTGACCCTGATACCGTTCTAGCAGGACGCGGCCGATTTCGTGGAAGCGGTCGAGTCGTCCTGGTAGATCGGAGAGGTTAGGCACACCCGTTGCTTCATTCCGGTAAAAATCCGCGACGTCGCCAGCAGTCATTCTGCTGAGGTAGTCAGGATCGAGGATCTTCTGCCCCTGGCGTAACGCACGCATTGCACACGCATATTGGGCGTGCACACCGATCCGACGCTGACCCGCGACCTCCATCTCCCAGATCGTAGCATTACCATCCGGATCGAGCAGATGATGTTCGAAGCCCTGCGGGACCATTACGAAAAAATACTGGATCGTCTGCTCGTCGTTGGTTAGCGGGAACTCATCAGTATGGAGGGTCGGATCTGCCCAGGGCGGCACGACGATGGCAGCATCTTGCAGCACCAGCTTTAAGTGCTCAGCGAGTGCCGGTATACGGTCCCAGGCGATTGCGACATGTTCCGAGTGCTCGACAATCGCCTGTAATGCGTCGGTCAGGTCAGCATGAGTCTTCTGCAGCATGTGGATCATCCCCTCGCATTCGCTTGGCCGCAGGCCATATCGAATGGCGCTAGATACCGGCAGCGGCTAATTCGGCTAGCGAGCGACGCCGTACCCGCCGTCGCCGGATGTGCAGAGTTAGCCCAACCATCAACGGCAACACCAGCAATCCATAGGCTTGCGCCGGCACGCCATCACCGGCTCTGACAAGCGTTCGCTCTCCCCCGGGTACGACGGTGCCATCTGCACGCACCAGTCGCAGGGTATATGGACTCACTCCGGCCAGAGCCGGCACCTCGAACGCCTCCAAATCCACCTGTGGTGACACAGCCATGTCGTATGGGACGACTTTGTAGCCGAGAGCCGCACCAGGCAACTGCGTCACGGAATATGCGCGCCGTTCCGCCTGCCCGACCCGCTGTCCATGCGCCCATATCTCGATATGCACCGCGTCGACACGCGGGCCGCGCACCCACATCCAGCGGCTTGCCGACGTCGTCGTATCTTGCGGATGCTGTAGACCAGCGTAATCACGCTGATTATACTCCTGGCTAATAGCAGGATCCAGGTACAGGGTGGCCCCATGCGCGGAGTAATAGATGACTTGACTCGCCTCGTCGCTCGCCTCTGGCACAGTCCATTTCGATTCAGGAATTACAGCATAGCTGATGCTCGTACGGCGTGGCGCGATGCTGATGAGCGTCCGCTGGCTGTCGCGTACGATTTGACCGGCGCCATCACGCAAGCGCATCCCATAGACGCCGGGGGCAAGCTTGAGCGCGAAGCCCTGATTGGGCGCTGCAAGATATTTCGTAAATGCCGGCGGGCGTTGTCCTAATTTGGCGGTCGCATCCGCCTGGGTCGCCTTGCCTCCTTGAAGCGCTTGCTGGAGCTGCGAATCGTAGGCTGCGACCTGCTTGAAATACGCCTCGCGCTCGGCTACGTAGGCCTGATAAAGGCTTGTTGCAGCATCCCCGACGAGGAGTCGCGCCGCGGGATCGGGTTGCATATCTGGCGACTGGATGATGTACGGCTGACGAGTGATCCGCTGGATGATGCGCTCGTAGTGGTCAAGGATCTCGACCGTGCCACCAACCTCTTCATTCAGGCTCGCCCAGTCCGGCTTATATTCTCGGTCTATAGGCCAGTAGTAGACCAGCGTTTGACGTGGTGTCAGCATATGAGTCTGGCCCGCTAAGAGGTAGATCGTGGGGACCTCTACCGGCGAGAACACGCCGTTGTAGTCTTGCCCCGTGAAGGCAGTCGCGCCCCACACGAACTCGCGGTGTTTGGCAGGAGCGTCTGCCTGGGCAGCATGCGGCGAAAGCGCCAGCAGCGCAATCCACAGGACGAGCGTTCGGCGCGTCATCGGAGCACCCCTGTATGTTGGAGGCGGAGTACCGCGAGGACCTGACAGCTGCTCCCATAGAAGAGCGCTGCAACCACATACCACCCTACCTCCCACCAACTTCCACGTACGGCTGCATCAGTACCCTGAAGCAGATAAGCCGCGGGCGATAGCCAATTAACCACCCGATCAAGTGCGGTGATCGTGTCGCGCAGCACTGCCAGGCTGGTGAAGCTCTGGCTGGACACGATACCCGTGAGGATGACTTGTGCCGCATGAATCCCAAGCACGCCCAGCACAAAGCTCAGAAAAAGGAAGAGCGTGCCGCGGATGGTCCGCGTGAGCGTCGCCATCAATATGCCGAGACCGATCAAGGCGAACGTGTCAGCCACAGCAAGCCCACCAATCGGCAGGAGCAGTGGCGAGAGGGCGAAGTGAGTCAGCCACGACAACAGCAGACACGCCATCAGAAAAGCTGCGAGCATCCCAACATAGGCCGTAAGATGGGCCAGGTGCTTGCCCAGCAAATATTCGCGGGCTCGAACGGGACCGTAGAACAAGGTTTCAAGCAACCCCAACTCGCGTTCGTGGGCTACGGACAAGCTGGCCACCAGGGCGATGAAAAGACTGCCGAGTAGTGCCATACCGAGGAGCGGAGCTATAAACGGCTCGAAGAGCACTGTTAGGAAGTTGCTGTTTACGATGCTGAGGCTATTGCGTAAGGCTATGAGGGTTCCAACCAGCCCGAGGGTGAGCGTGATATAGATGCTCGGACTACGGATCAGGCCGCGCAACGCCTGCATATTGATCAGGCGCACAATGTGCCAGTCAGGGACCGGCGGTCGGCCACGCACATAGCGCATGCTTGCTTTCATGGTTGTCCACTAGGCTTAAGGGACTCAAGGTGGCCTTCCGTCAGCGTCACGAAGGCCTCCTCCAAACTAGCCGTGCGCGCTTGCATGCCGATGACCACCCCACCAGCAGTCGCAATTGCCTGTGCCACCACTGCCCGCAGGTCACACTCATGCCCCAACGCAATCGCTAAGCGGTGACCGTCGCGGGTGACGGCGCGAATGCCCTCGATGCGTTGCAACAGATGCTCAAGGCCCGGCACTGCCGCCAGCAACTCCACCTCCAGTTCTATACCAGGACTCAGCGAACTGCGAACGGCCTCCACCGTATCCTCGAGCAATAACCGCCCGTGGTGGACAATACCCACGCGGTCGGCAATGCGCTCGACTTCTGATAAGATATGTGACGAAATGAAGACAGCGTGCCCAGCACGGCGCTCCTCTTCCAGCATCTCGCGTACTTGCACAATGCCCTGGGGATCAAGTCCCGCTACCGGCTCATCGAGGATCAAGAGTTCGGGTCTATGCAGGAGCGCCCGGGCGAGACTAAGCTTCTGTTGCATGCCACGCGAAAAATCGCGCGCCAGCAGGTGACAATAGGGTGCCAGGTCCAGCCGTTCCAGCAACATAGCGGCCCGCCCTCGCGCATCCGAGACGCGGTACAGTCGAGCGAAGAACAGCAGGTATTCCACGGCTGTCATATCGTCATACAAAAATGGCTGCTCACTGACCACGCCCACGCGACGCAGTGTGGCGGGATCGTGGCCTACGTGCTGTCCGAAGAGCTCGATGCTGCCGCTACTCGGCCGCATCAGCCCGAGCAACATCCGGATCGTTGTCGTTTTGCCTGCCCCGTTCGGCCCCAGGAAACCGTAGATTTCACCCGGTCGCACGTCGAGGTCCAACGCATTGACAACTGTGCGCCGCTGGTAGAGCTTGGTCAGACCAACGGTCCGAATGACGGTAGGAGGATGCTCGCTCGCTTCACAGCGCGTACTCATCCGCTTTTACCGCTGCCGGCTCTGGCTGATCTGGCGCATGTTGACTTCATATTGCCGTTCATTAATAAAGGCAAAGGCCTGCTTGCCCTGTGCCCTGCACACGTAAGCTGCAAAGAGCTCACCAGGTATGGCGTAGACGAGGGGCGAGAACTCTTCCGGCAACTCTCCCATAATAACAAATGTCACGTCGGCCAGCTTGCGTGTCTCGTCATCGTGCTGATCACAGATCGCGACGACCCGACCACCGACATCGCGGGCACCCGTGATCTGCTCGCGAGCGCGATCAGTGCTGCTTCCAGGGGGACTGACAACCATCACAACACTATCTGGCCGCGTGAGAAAATACTGCTCATGAGCCCACTCCTCGAGCTCGACAGGCACACCGTGAGCCTGGGGCATTTCAAAGAGCTTGGCCGCCATAAAGAGGACCGTCGCGTAGCTCGGACCGCCGCCGAGGAGGTAATACGCACCTGCTGAAGCAACGGAACTCGCATACTCCTGAATAGCAGGCTCGTTTGCCTTGATCGTCGCCTGTATGATCTCGGGAGCGCGCAGCAGCTCCGCAATCAAGCTGTCATACCGTGCCGGGGTGAGTGTACCGTTGGCCAGTCCTAACTCAAAAGCAAGCAGATACAGCCCGAGCATGCTCCCGAGGTAGTTACCGAGCGCGAAGGTGCCTTCGCCCGTAGGCGCTGGCACACGAAACGCGCTTTCGTTTTGAATAACTACTGCGTGCGCAGCTTCACTGAGCGGTGAGCCCGGCCGACCTGTTACGGCAAACGTTGTTGCGCCGGCCTCGCGCGCCGCGCGCAGCGCTTCGACCGGTCGACTAGTACCCCCGCCGGCCGAGACGCCGATGACCAACGCGCCTTTCGGCAGGTAGTCGACCGTATAGCGCGAGAACTCGAGTGCCTCAATCGGCTCGGTCCGATACCCAGAGTATTTTTCGAATGCTAGCCGGGTCGCCAGCGCCGCGTAGAGCGAATCACCACAGCCCGTGATAAAGATATTCGTAATGCGGCCGGGTGCGAGTGTGCTTACGGCCGCGCGGGCCTGCGGAGCAACGTGTTTGATCACACCGGGAATCAAGTCAGCCTGACTGGCTACTGCCTGCAACATGGTTGCGACTGACACTCCCGGACGATTCGGAAACTCCTGTGGCATGCTCGTCATGATGTACTCCTGCTATTATGCGTGAGCTGTGGCAGTGGCGCGGAGTTCGCGCAGTCGGGCCTCAGCTTCCTTCCGGCCTACCGACAGCCCATAGCGTGAATCGAACTCCTCAATCACAAAGGAGGATGAAACCGTGCCGCGTAGCGCCGCCTCAAAGGCGTCTCCTGTTTCAGCGTAGCCGACGAGGAAGCCGCCGCAGTAGGCATCGCCCGCACCCGTGGTATCTTTCACGCGTGCCGGGTAGATCGGCACATGCCGACTCTCGCCTGTACGTCCATCATAGACGAGGGAGCCGAGCGGCCCTAGCTTGATCGCTACCACGCGCGGGCCCAATGCTGCCAGGCGCGCGAGTGCGCGGGCCGGCTCCGGCTCTGCGATCAACGCGGCCACCTCGGCCTCGCTCGGCAGGAGGAGCGGGACGTGTTTGAAGAGCTCGTTGGTCTCGTCGCCCGTCCACCCCTGACCGACCGGGTCTAGGGTAAAAAGCTTGGCCCGGCTGCTCAAGGCTGTAATAAAGGCCGACTGCGCGGACGCGCGCATACCGGCAAGATGGAAGCCTTCGGCATGCCAGCAATCGAGTGGGACTTCCTCAACGAGCGGGTCGAAGAGGTCGGCTCCTCCGAACGTGGTCCACGACTCATGAAAGAGAATATGATCCTCCACAGCGTCGGGGTTAGTCACGCCATGCGCAGCAAACTCCTCCACCGGATTAAAGTCACTCCGCCGACCGGCCGGGTCGTAGCGAAAGGCCACGACTAACTCGTGTCGCTCATCGACGCGGTGAATACCCCGTATATCGACCCCCGCATCAGCAAAACTATCGAGATAGGCGTCTGGAAAATCGGAGCCGACCCGGCTCACAACCGCGATCTGATCGTTCCAAACGTGGGCCCCGATCGCTGAGTAAAACGCGTTCCCACCACAACGCTTAAAGGCTACTTCCCCCGCCGCGGTAATGACCCAATCCAGCGTAATACCCCCGACCATCACATAGTCCGGATTCATGCTGTACTCCGCACCGTATTGGTTGCTGCTGCACCCTCAGAGTGGCGCGCGAGGATGTCGAGCATCATGCGGATGAACTTGGGCTCATCGGCGTCAACAGCGACATGTACGTTCGGCTCACGCGGGCTGCGGCGAGCAAAATCGCAGACCGTGCGGCCATCCGTGAGCTCGCCGCGGGTCTCGACATCGACGTTGATGAAGCGGGTCATAATGATTGTCGGATCAATAATTGCGCAAACTGCCAGGGCGTCGTGGACCGGTGCTCCAGGGCGTCCCATCGGCTGGGTGCGGTCGTACTCTTCGATCCGCGGTCCGATGCAGGCTGCGGCGGCCAGGGCCGCCGGCGTCCCAATGGTACGCAACTGGGCCACGTGTTCGCTCGTCACCAGCGCCTTATGTGTAGCATCTAGCGGAAGTAGCCGGATTGGCCTGCCACAATTGAGGACCAGCCGCGCGGCCTCAGGATCGACCCAAATGTTAAACTCGGCCGCTGGCGTCGAGTTGCCAACGTCATGGCCGCCGCCCATAATCACCAACTCGGGGATCTTTGCCAGGATCCGTGGCTCGAGCCGGATGGCAGTGGCAATATTGGTCAAAGGTCCCAGCGGTACCAGCGTAATATCACCATCCGAGGCCAAATACGTCTCGATCAGCCAGTCGACGGCATGGCGCGACTGCTTCCTTGACCGCGCCGGCGGTAAATCGAGTTCAGTCGACCACGCGCCCCGCTCAATGTCGGGACGTACCATAGGTGTCGACATGCCTTCGTGGACGGGAATATGATTGATCCCGATGTAGTCGAACACGCGCAGCGTGTTCTCAGTGCAAAGCTTGACCGGGCAGTTGCCAACGACGGTCGTGGCACCGATGAGTTCGAGGTCCGGCGAGAGCGCGGCGACCATGAG
>JBBRHB010000227.1:0-7540 GCA_038223355.1 Chloroflexales bacterium | reverse complement strand
CACTTCGGGCTTGACCAGTGTGGCATGCGCGTCGGCTTCCTCATACGGCAGCGGTGCACCATCGGCCAGGAGTTGGACCTGATCAAACCAGAGCGCTAGCCGTTGAGGATCGAGCGGCACCCCCGCTCGGCCGGCAGCCATCAGCACGCGGCCCCAATTGGCATCGGCACCAAAAATGGCGGTTTTGACCAGCGGTGAGTTCGCAATGGTTTTGGCGATGCGCATCGCCTCACCAAACGAGCGACCATGCTCTACTTTAATCGTCACGAACTTAGTAGCACCTTCGCCATCACGGGCAATCTGCTGGGCCAGCTCGGCAGCGACAGCCGTTAGGCCGTCACGGAACTGGCGCCAGCCAGGCGTCCCGGCCAAGAGGAGTGCGCCACCTGCTTGGCCATTCGCTAGTACCACCAGCGAATCGTTGGTGCTCGTATCGCCATCAACGGTCATGGCATTAAAGGAACGATCAGCGGCATAGCGCAAGGCTGCTTGCAGGGATGGCGGGTCGATCACTGCATCGGTGCAAAGCACGGCCAACATAGTGGCCATATTGGGCTCGATCATGCCAGAGCCTTTGCACATACCGCTGATCGTGATGGGGACGCCATCAATCATGATCCGCCCAGCCACTTCTTTAGGCTGAGTGTCGGTGGTCATGATCGCACGCGCCGCGGCGTGCCCCGCATCCACACCGGACGCAAGCGCTTTGGCAGCAGCGGCGATTCCTGCCCGCAAGCTATCCATCGGCAGCTGCTGCCCGATCACGCCAGTCGACATAACCAGCACTGCCTGATGGTCCAGGTTAAGCGCGGCGGCAACGGCCTCGGCCGTCGCCACTGTATTGGCGCTCCCTTGCTCGCCGGTTACAGCATTCGCACAGCCGCTGTTAATCACCACAGCGTGAATGCCACCCGGGTTCTGGGCGAGCACGCGCTGGTCGAACAAAACCGGCGCGGCCTTAACGGCATTTTGTGTAAACACGCCGGCTGCAATGCAAGGGCTCGTACTGCTGACCAACGCCACATCCAGGCCGCCCCGCTTTTTAATGCCGGCTGCCACTCCGGCCGCTGAAAAGCCCGGTGTGCTGGTCAGCGCAGCCGATGGTAGTAACTCAATCATACGTTCTATTGCCTCTAGTCGCGTGTCGTGTGCGTTGGTGACTGCACGGCATGACCGGCACTCTCCTCAGCAGCTAGCAAGGCCTCAACCTTAAGCGGTAAGCCGTAGAGGTGGATAAAGCCCTCGGCATCGCGCTGGTTGTAAACCTCTTCCTCGCCAAACGTTGCGAAATCCTCGCGATACAAAGAGGCCGGCGAGCGCCGCCCAACGACAATGGCTTGGCCACTGTAGAGCTTGAGCCGCACCTCGCCGGTCACATTGGCCTGGGTGTCATAAACGAAGCGGTCGAGATGGCGGCGCAGCGGCGTAAACCAGCGCCCGTTGTACACCAGGTCGGCATAATCTAGGGCGACGCGATCTTTATAATGCAGCGTCTCGCGATCAAGTGTCAACGCTTCGAGTTCACGATGCGCCGTCACCCAGATTGTGCCGCCGGGCGTTTCATAGACACCATGTGACTTCATGCCGACCAGCCGATTTTCGACCAAATCGATGCGCCCAATGCCATGCTTGCTACCCAGCCCATTGAGTTTGATCAACAACTCAACCAGCCCGAGTTGCTCACCATTTACTGCAACCGGCACGCCATGCTCAAAGGCGAGCACCAGCGTTTCGGCCTCGGTCGGTGCTGTTTCTGGGTCGGCGGTGAGCGTGAACATGTCGGCTTCCGGCTCATTCCAGGGGTCTTCGAGTACGCCGCCTTCATGCGAGATATGCCAAATATTGCGGTCGCGGCTATAGATTTTGCGCTCGGTCTGGGCAATCGGTACATTGTGGGCATGTGCGTAGCGGATCGCATCTTCGCGCGACCGAATCTCCCACTCGCGCCAAGGGGCAATAACAGTTAGCTGTGGGTTAAGCGCCATGAAGGTCAGTTCAAAGCGTACCTGATCATTGCCTTTGCCCGTACACCCGTGTGCGACGGCATCCGCGCCATAACGGCGGGCGATCTCCACTTGGCGCTTGGCAATCAACGGACGAGCCATCGACGTGCCGAGCAGATATTTGCGCTCGTAGACAGCACCGGCCTGGACGGTCGGCACAATATAGTCGCGGATGAACTCTTCGCGCAGGTCTTCGATGATGCAGGCTGAGGCCCCGCTGGCCAGCGCCTTCGCTTCGAGCCCGCCGAGTTCTTCTTCCTGGCCAAGGTCCGAGCAATAGCAGATGATCTCGGCATCGTAATGCTCGCGCAGCCAGGGCACGATAATCGAGGTATCCAGACCCCCTGAGTAGGCCAACACAATTTTTTGGACCGCTTTTGCCATGTCATCCCTCGTTTTTTAGCACTCATTCTCGAGCAACAAAAAAGCAGTTTCTCCATTTGGGCGAAACTGCTTACTCAACACTGTTCCCACGCAAGCACATCTACCCAAACGATCGGTTTGGCTGCCTACGGAAACGGCGCGGTGCTCGCAATACGCATTTCATCGGGACCGAGTATAGCAGGGTTAGCCCGCAGATGCAACCAGGATTTGAGGTGGCTTTGCCCTGGATGTCGATGAATGGTGGGTGGTGTGCGGAACAGATCAGTTTTGGAAACGTTCTCGCTACATTAGCCGCATGGTCTAGAATGGGACGATGATGCGAAGGATCGGTTATGGCCATTGAGCAAGAATCGGTGATAGTGGACGGTCTCGGAGAGATCGTTGGAGGCTCGCCGTCGGAACTGCGGCGACGCGTCTTGGGATTGGCCTGGCCGGTCATCGGCGAGAACCTGTTCGAGACGCTGCTCGGTATCGTGGATACGCTGCTCGTGGCGGGGCTGGGTACTGTGGCAATCGCAGGGGTGGGCAGCGGCCTGCAAATCATGTTCTTTCTGCTGGCCGCGTTGTCTGCGCTCTCGGTCGGCAGTTCGATCCTCGTGGCACAGGCGGTAGGGGCACGCGACTTGGCCCGTGCTAGCCGCCTCGCACGCCAGTCGCTGCTGTGGAGTGTGCTCCTTTCCGTGCCGCTCGCACTCGGCGGCCTGCTTCTGGCGGGACCGATTATGAGCATCTTCGGCATGGCGCCGGAGGTGGCTCGCATTGGCACGGCTTACTTGCGCGTGACAATGGGCACCGTGGTCGTACTGGTCGCGCTGGTGATTGGCGGTGGGGCACTGCGCGGGGCCGGCGACTCGCGCACGCCGATGCTCGTGACGGCCAGCGCCAACGTCCTAAACATCGGGCTGGCCTATGGCCTGATCTATGGCCACTTCGGCCTACCCGCGCTCGGCGCCGTCGGGAGCGCTTGGGCGACCTTTATCGCACGCGCGATGGCGCTGCTGCTGTTGACTCGTGCGCTCTGGCAGGGACGGAACGGCGTCGGCATCGCGGGGCGCGGTGGCTGGCGACCAGACTGGTCAGTCGCCTACCGGGTACTGACGCTGGGTATTCCTGCCGCGGTTGAGCAAATCGTGATGTCGACGGCTTTCTTGTTCCTGACGATCCTTGTAGCACACCTTGGCACGGACACCCTTGCGGCACAGCGCATCTCGCTTTCGGCACTTTCCTTTTCCTTCCTGCCGGGTATCGGCTTCAGCATTGCGGCGACCGCGCTCGTCGGCCAGAGTGTGGGTGCGCGTCGTGCCCGTGATGTGGCCGGCGTAGCGCGCGTTGCCACGCTCTGGGCAGTCTTGTGGATGAGCACCATCGGTGCGTTGATCTTCGTCTTCGCAACGCCGATTATGCGCCTGTTCACCGTGGAGCCAGCTGTTATCAGCGTTGGCGCTAGCGGCTTGCGTGTAGTAGCGCTGACCCAGCCCTTTTGGGGCATTGGGATGGTCCAGTCGGGCGCCTTACGCGGCACCGGTGATACGCGCTTTCCGCTCGTGATGAGCGCCGTAGGCACCTGGACCGCGGTCTTGCTGGTGTGGCTCGTTCTGACCTTCATCGGCGGCGGGTTGCCGGTAGTTTGGGGTGGTTTCCTCGTGACATCACCGATCACCGCGCTGCTCACCTCGCGGCGCTTCCGTCAGCGCGTACGCGAACTTGAGGCGCTTTGGCCTCCTACGGCTGTCAAAGCTCCTTAGCAGAGCCATGCCGCTGGCGGGGTGGATTGTAAACGTCGGGATGATAGACCGGCTGGTACCGCAATGGCGCGGTGGGTCAAAGACAGTTCCTGTTGCGTTACACGCTGTCTAGAACCACGCTTAACGCAACAGGAGCTTGTCGCTGACTAGGGAGCGGAAGTTTGCTTATTGTCCCGCTTGCCGCGCACTCATTGCGGTCTGTAAGAGTTGTGGCATGCTCTGCTCGATCTTCTGCGACGTCTGCTCTTCTTGTTGCAAATTCCGCCGCAGCAACGTCACAATCTCGCTCTGGCCCATAAGTTCGGCACCCGTGATCAAGCCACGATACGAGGCAATCTCATAATGCTCGACTTTATCGGCTGCACCGGCAATTAGGGTATCGCGGATCTGCGGGTTAGCAGACGACTCCTTCATGGCCTTTTCGCCCTCGCCGACGAGCCCTTGCGCTGCGTCGCACGCAACCCGCTTGGGCTTCTGCCCCAACAGACTGAAAACCTGCTCCAGGTTCTGAATGTGCTGCTGAGTTTGACTAATGTGCCCTTGGATCATGCTTTGCAGGAGAGGGCTACTGGCATTCTGCAGCATCTTTTGTTGCCCGTCGAGGAAGCGATGCTCGGCGTCATAAATATCGCCAACCTCATGCAAGAACTTTTCGTCCAACGTGTTGATTGCCATCTCCAAGTACTCCTTCTCATAGCTTGCCGGCAGCTTCTCTGCCCACCGGCCGCGTCCTATGTGCTTAACTTCGCATGCAACCCGTATGCCACGACCCAACGACACTTAGTATTTTCTTATCGGCCCATTACCCTGCCCTTACACACATATGCTCCAACTGATCGTATGATGTAGGGGAAAAAAGGATGCAATGATGCCAACTATTCTGGTCGCCGACGACGACCGAAAAATCGTCGATATGTTGCGGCGTACCCTGCTATACGAGGGCTATCATGTAGTCACGGCAGCCGATGGCCAAGAAGCATTATCCCAGGCTCAGGTGCAACGGCCGGATGCTATCATTCTTGACTGGCTGATGCCAGGTCTCGATGGAATCACCGTGGCCCAACGCTTGCGGTCGGGAGGTACAACGCCAATTTTGATGCTGACCGCGCGTGACACAATAGAGGATCGTGTGGAAGGGCTGGATAGCGGGGCGGATGATTATCTGGTCAAGCCCTTCGCGCCAGCCGAGCTCCTAGCCCGTGTCCGTGCGCTATTACGACGCAGCGATAGTGCTCCAACCGAAAAGCCCCTAAGCTACGCCGACCTGTATCTCGATCCGGCAACCCGCGAGACGCGGCGCGCTGAGCGTTCGTTCACACTGAGCGCGAAAGAGTTTGATCTCCTCGCTTATTTGCTACGTTATCCGCGCCAAGTACTGACCCGTGAGCGGATTCTTCAGGCCGTCTGGGGCTATGACTTTGGCGGTGACGGCAATGTGTTGGAGGTCTATATTGGCTACTTGCGTTCAAAAACTGAAGCAGGTGGTGAGCCGCGGCTAATCCAGACCGTGCGTGGTGTCGGCTATGTCATTCGCGAAGCCTAATATGTCGTTGCGCCTACGCCTGACCTTGCTCTATAGCACGATCTTGGCGCTGACGCTCGTCGGCTTGAGCGCAGTCATTTACCTGAGTGTGGCACGAGTCACGCAACATTCGCTTGAGAGCATGTTGATTGCTGAAGCGCAACGCCTGCGCAGTGGACGCTCGACTAATGACCTTGAGCCGCCCGGTCAACCCTTCGCTGGCGTCGACACGTTTGTGCAGGCCCGTGACAGTCAAGGGAGCGTACTAGCTCGTACCGCGAACCTACGTAATGCTGTTCTCCCGCTCAGTTCCGCCGGTCTGCAAGCCGTCCAACAGGGACAAGCGGTCTTTGAAAACGTGGCCGTAGACGGCAGCAACTTACTTGTCTATAGTATGCCCGTGTTATACCGTGGACATGGCCCCGGCATTATCCAGGTTGCTCGCTCGCGTGCAGACCAGCAACGTTCGCTCGCCACACTGGGCAGTTTGCTGGCGATTGGCAGTGGCGTAGTGACCCTGATCGCCTTTGGTATCGGCTGGCTGCTAGCCGGCATTGCCTTGCAGCCAATGAAGCGCCTTACCCAGACCGCCGATACGATTGGCCGCGAACGTGATTTCAGCCGCAGGGTTGAATACCAGGGGCCGCAGGATGAAGTTGGTCAACTGGCCCTGACGTTGAACCATATGCTGGTCGCCCTCCAGGCGGCCTATGATCAGGTTGCCCAAGCACTGCAAGCGCAGCGTCGCTTTGTTGCCGATGGCTCGCATGAGCTACGCACGCCTCTCACGACGATACGTGGTAACTTGGCTTTGCTCCAACGCGAGCCGCCTATCAGTGAAAGTGATCGCGTTGCGGTGTTGCATGACAGCGCCGAAGAGGCCGAGCGCATGAGTCGCTTGGTGCACGATCTGCTCGTGCTGGCACGTGCCGACGCCGGTCAGCCGTTGCACCTGCGCTCAGTCCCGGTGCAGCCACTGCTGGCCGAAATCGTTCGGCATGCTCGCATCGTTGCGCCCGAACACACTGTCGATCTTCCCGATCTTCCGAATGTGCTCGCAATTGCTGATCCTGACCCGCTTAAGCAAGTCGTTCTCATTCTGGTTGATAATGCGCTGAAATTTACGCCCGCTCAAGGGACGGTGACAATTGCAGCGACAGCGACGGGTTCTCACGTTGCAATTAGCGTTCGGGATACGGGTCCCGGCATCGATCCCGCTAAGTTGCCCCATATCTTCGAGCGCTTTTATCGTGGCGATACCTCCCGCACCGGGGCCGGCATGGGTTTAGGCTTGGCCATTGCCCAAACTCTGGTAACTGCCATGCAGGGGACGCTGCTCGTTGAAAGCCAAGTTGGGCACGGCAGCCTTTTTACCATCACTCTGCCGCAAGCTCACCCTTAGGCGTTACTTAGCCTACGATCAGTCTGTTCTTAGCATCTCCTTAGCATCTCCTCAGCTTGCGGATTTATCCTACGAATATACAAGCAAGGACACGAGGAGACGACAAATGTTAGAGGATGATCATGGTACAACTCCAATGAATAATCAAGAGGCTGCAGTCGCGGCATCGGCAGCGACTCCTACGCTCTCGCCCCGCCGTCGGCGCCGTGGTATGTCTGGCTTATTAGTCGCTGCGATGGTCGGTAGTGCGATCGGTGGTGGTGCCATTGGCACGGTTGCCACGAGCCATTTGCTGACCCCCCGTACGGTCCCGAGCGTCGTGACGACTCCTTCTCTCACGCTGCAGACCGCCGGCCAGACCAAGCAGGTCACACAGGCGGACAACGTAGCGGGCCGCGTCTATAGTTCCGTTGGCCCATCGGTCGTACGTATCGATACCACCAGTTCAACCGGTCGCGGCGGCGTCGTGTCGGGCAGTGGTTCT
>JBBRHB010000226.1:0-7549 GCA_038223355.1 Chloroflexales bacterium | reverse complement strand
CGGCCTCGTGGTACCAATGGTCAACAGTGCCGAGGATGCCAAATCCGTTGTCAGTAATATGCACTACGCCACCAAAGGGCAGCGTAGCTTCGGCGGCAGCCGCGTAGCACCATACATCGACGGCGATTATCGCACCTGGGCCGACGAGCACCTCGCCATCATCGTCATGATCGAAACCATGCAGGCCGTCGAGCAGGCCGAGGCCATTCTAGGTGTGGAAGGGGTGGTTGGCTGCTTTATCGGCCCGAATGATCTCGCGCTCTCCATGGGCCTCAGTCCAAAGGATATGGGCCCCGGCACAGAGCATGAGTCAGCGATGCTAGCGGTGCTTGCCGCCGCGCAGAAGACCGGTAAGGCCGCCGGGAAGCACTGTTTCAGTGCACTCGAGGTGACCGCACGCATTGGGCAGGGTTTCCAATTCCTGGCATTAGCCAGCGATGGAGCCTTCATGGTGCAAGCCGCCTTGGCGGAGTTCGAGGCAATCGACTTCACTGGTACGACTAAAGGTAGCGTCAAGGCAGGAACAGGACAATTGTATTAATATAATACAGAGCGTGCGCGCCACATACGTGTGAGGAAGACACCCATGAAACCGAGAGTATGGACAGAAGTGATCCTGCATCCCGAAGCACTCGCACGACTACAGGCGCAGGCCGAGGTCATCACGGGGACACCGGATAATCTGGCGGGTGTCGCTGTAGCAATCATCGGCCGGAGTCGGGTTGACGCGGCGTTTATCGAACGTGCCGGACCAGATCTGAAGTTGGTGATCCGGCATGGCATCGGCTACAACGCGGTCGATGTGCCGGCAGCTACGCGCGTTGGCGTTCTGACCGCCAATACGCCCGACGCTCCTACCGAAAGCACTGCTGAGCACGCGGTTGCGCTGCTGCTTGCGATAGCCAAAGTCGTTGTGAAATCCGATACGCTCCTACGCGCGAATCAGCCCTGGTCGCTGGCTGAACTACGGGGCACCGAGGTGCGCGACCGCGTGCTCGGCGTGGCTGGCTACGGGCGCATCGGCCGGCGCGTCACGGAAATCTGTGCGCTGGGGCTCAAAATGCCGGTCATAATCTTTGATCCCTATCTCCCCGCCATAACGTCCCTGCCCGAAGGTGTTACGGTCGTAGACACTCTCGATGCTCTGCTACCGCAGGTCGATTTCCTTACGCTGCATACGCCCCTTGTGCCCGAAACCCATCACTTGCTCGGCGAACGGGAATTCCGTCTGATGAAGCCCGGCTCGTTTCTGATCAATGTGAGCCGCGGCCCAGTCGTGGACGAGGCCGCGCTGGTCCGCGTGCTTGAAGACGGACATCTCGCCGGTGCCGCGCTCGATGTGTTCGATCCAGAGCCCCCCAGGCCCGATAACCCCTTGCTACACATGCCCAACGTCGTCGTCACGCCGCATATCGCCAGCAACACCGACAAAGGGTACTGGCGGATGTCACAGAGTGTTGTGGATCAGGTGCTACAACTGGTAGCGGGCGAGCGCCCTACCTTTTTGATCGACCCGGCGGCGTGGCCGGGTCGTGTTGGGACCCGGCTCCCCGGTGTGAAGTGACGGTCGGCCTGGCCGCCATCTCAATAGCAAGTGGGCCTCTATCTACCGGGCGATTGAGGCAGATCGGCAGGTGGTCAACGCCCACTTTTCTCAGCGCCGTAACGCTCAGGCTGCCCAGATAATGCGTCTTTGACGAGCCTACACCCTGCGCTTCTGTGGCACAACCTCGATCAGCGCACGCAAGGCACGATTCACTGACTCTGCGTCAGAAAAGTAGGCGAACACGTCAGGATCAAGCACGATGGTGCGCGGCGGCGGGGTGTACGTCGCCTCGCTCACGGTCCCATCGGCGTTCTGAATCCGGACCGTGTAGCCCTGTTGATACGCCAGATAGTATTTCCCGTGTACACCGCCGGAGAAATTGTATTCTGGCTGCGTATCATCTGGCGCTTGGTCTGGCTGGTTATGTATCTCGTTGCTCATATTGTCGCCGTTCCGATATGGATATCAATACCACAAATGAGCCAAAAGTACACTGCCCGCCCCCGGCGCTACGGACGTTATTGCCCTTTGATCACCGAGACCGTGTTGTCAAGATCGTTTGCGGTATAGACCCGGTCGGGCTCCTCCTGCTTCACCGCGATGCCTGCGGGCGCTATCCCCACGGAAATTGTGGCGACGACGGTGTTGGTCGTGGTATTGATCACCGCAACTGCGTTGTCGTTCTGGACTGTGATATAGGCGCGGTGGTTATCCACGTTCACCGCGATATCCGTCGGGGCGTGCCCTACGGGGATGATGGCTACCACGGTGTCCGTATTCGTATCAATCACTGAGACCGAGTTATCCAAGAAATTCGTGACATAGGCGTGGTGAATCTTGGGGAAGACGGCCGCAAGGAGTGGACCCGCTCCCACGGGAATAGGAGTCCCAACGACGGTATTCACCTGGATATCGATTACCGAGACGGTATTGTCATTGAAGTTCGTGACATAGGCCTTGTGGTCAGCGGGGTCCAACCCCACCCCAAGCGGTCCATTCCCGACCGCAATGGTGGCCACAATGCTGTTGGTCTGGGTATTGATCACCTGCACCGTGTTGTCGTTCTGGTTCGTGATATAAAGACGGTGGCTCTGCTCATCCACCTCGGCCTCCGCTGGGCCCATCCCAACGTTAATGGTGGTCTCGACGGTATTCGTCTGGGTATTGATCACCGACACCGTATTGGCAAGGTAGTTCGTGACATACGCGCGATTGAGCCGAGTGTCGACGGCGATCATCTGGGGGAGGTTGCCCACGGGGATGGTCGCCACAACACGATTGGTCTGGGTGTTGATCACCGTGACCGTGTTGTCGTTGGAGTTCGACTCATAGGCGCGGTGGATCAGCGGATCTACCGCTATGCCGACAGGGCCACTCCCCACCGGAATGGTGGTGACAGGAGTGGCGGGACCGGCGACTATTCCGCCGGTGGGGCGACCGTTCGGTGTGGACCCCGGCCGGAAGGGAGACCTCATCGGAGAAGGGCGATTCGGTCGTGGTGCGGCGCGCAGCGAGTGGTTAGGCACGAAGGCGACCAACACGACGAGCAGGACGGACAACGGCAGGCAGCGGCGGAAATGGCGAGACATCATTGGGATCTCCTGTACGGTACGTTTCATGGGACGCCTCCTTGTTGGTGAGCCGTTAGGTGCTCTCATTGAAACAGGCCAGAGCCGATGTGTGGTCCCGGTCCACCGGGACACGACCGGGACAAGCGTTGTACTGCTCAGGTATACTTGATGCGACCGGGCTCACCGTCCTGTTCTCAGGAGGCTGTCCATGGATGACGATGCGCTCACCTTCGGCCCCTGGCTGCAGCGTCGCCGCCAGGCCCTGCATCTGACGCAGCAACAACTCGGGCAGCTTGCTGGGTGTGCCACGGAGACCATCCGGAAGGTCGAGAGCGACCAACGCCGCCCGTCTGAGGACGTCGCACGGCTCCTTGCCGCCGCCCTGCAGATCCCACCGGCGGACCATGACGCCTTCGTGCGCTTTGCCCGCGGCACACGCGCTCATGGGCCAGCCGTGCCCGATGTCGCTGAGCCGAACGGGCCACGCCCATTCCTGCCGCCGAGCAATGTGCCCGTAGCACCGACACCACTGATCGGACGAGAGGAACAGGTGGTCGCGGTGGGCGCGCTGCTCTTGCGCGAGGACGTGCGCTTGGTGACGCTGACCGGCCCCGGCGGCGTGGGGAAGACCCGCTTAGCTCAGGCAGTTGCGACGGCGGTACGCATCGCTTTCCTCGACGGCGTCTACTTCGTCAACTTGGCGCCGATCAGCCAGCCTGAGCTAGTGCTCCCGACGATCGCCCAGTTGCTGGATGTGCAAGAGCCCCCCGGACAACCACTCCTGTCGAGCGTGCAGAAACACCTCTCTGATCGGCAAATGCTGCTGGTACTAGACAATTACGAACAGGTGCTCGCGGCAGGGCTAGTGGTCAGTGACCTGCTCAGCGCGGCGCCGCACCTGCGGGTGTTGGTGACCAGCCGCATCCCCTTGCATCTGCGCGGTGAACATGAGATCGCGGTTACGCCGCTTGCCCTGCCGGGAGCCGACGTCCGTGACCTGGAACGACTGACGCAGTACGACGCGGTGCGGCTGTTCATCACACGGGCCCAGGCCATCAAGGCCGACTTTCAGGTGACCAATGCGAATGCTCCGGCAGTCGCGGACATCTGCGTCCGCCTTGACGGCCTCCCCCTGGCCATTGAACTGGCTGCGCCGCGCGTCAAGCTGCTGTCGCCAGAGGCGCTGCTCCCGCGTCTTAGCCACCGGCTCGGTGTGCTCATCGGTGGACAGCGCGACCTTCCCGCCCGACAGCAGACGCTCCGCGCCACCATCGACTGGAGCTACGCGCTGTTGGACCCGGCCGAGCAGACGCTCTTCGCCCGTCTGGCCGTCTTTGTCAGCGGCTGTACACTTGAGGCGGCGGAGGCCATCTGTGCAGCCGAGAGCGATCACCCAAACTCGGTGCTCGATAGACTGCAGTCACTCCTCGATAAGAGTCTGCTTCAGCATGTTAACCAGGCTGAAGGCACGCCACGTGTGATAATGCTAGAGACGATCCACGAATATGCACTGGAGCGGCTCGCGGCTAGCGCGGAGGCCGCGCTGCTGCGGCAGCGGCACGCCGCCTACTATCTCGCGCTCGTTGAGCCGCCCGAGCGCGCAGCAGAAGGATTCGACACCCCGGCGTGGCTCGCTCGGCTCGATGCCGACCAGGATAACCTCCGTGCCGTGCTACGCTGGGCGACCGTGCACGACGCCCATACCGCCGTGAGCATGGCAGCCAGCCTCAAGGATTTCTGGTATATCCGCGGTTCCTGGAGCGAGGGGCAGCGCTGGATCGCCGCGCTCCTGCCGCTCAGCAGTCAGTCGATGCGGTCTTGCGCTCACGTGTCTGGGACTGTGCCGGGACGATGGCTCAGTTGCTGAATGATCCTGCGGCAGCACGATCGTGCTTCGAGCAGTCTCTGCTGCATGCGCGGGAAGCCAGCTTTTTGGGAGGTGTAGCCTTTGCACTACGCAATATCGGGCTGATGGCGGCGCAGCAAGGCGACCAGGCGCAGGCGTTCGCGCTTTATCAGGAGAGTTTGGATCTCTATCGGCAGCTCGATATCCAGGGCGGCATCGGCATACTTCTACAGACGCTGGGCGATGTGTGGGCAGACCAGGACGCAGCACGTGCCGAAGCCTACTATCGCGAGAGTTTGCCCATCTTTCGGGCGATCGGCTATGAGCAACTGACAGCCATGACGCTGGGCGATCTCGCGGAGCTTGCACTACGGCGTCGATCTGCCCTGGAGGCACGCGAGTATGCCGAGGAATGTCTGGTGCTGGGGCGGGTGATCGACAGCCCAGAGTTGATCGTTGATGCCCTGCTTGTGCTTGGCAGCGGCGCGCGGCTGGAAGGCGAGCGCGAGCGTGCAGGCGTCTACTACCGGGAGAGCCTGCAGCGCGCCTACGCCTGGGGCGACGCACGCTGGACGACGAAGGCACTTGACCGTGTCGTGGAGTTGGTGCTCGAAAAAGCAGGAACGTACAGCGCTCTGAGACGTGCCGCGCTGCTGGCGGGAGCAGCCGAGGCGCTCCGCGAGCGCCTGGCCATCCCTCGCGCGGCGAAGGATCAGACGGAGCACGAACGATCTGTCGCTGCGGCTTATGAGCGCGCGGATGGAGCGGCGTTCGAGGCCGCCTGGGCAGAAGGCGAGGCGCTGTCGCTCGATCAGGTCGTTGCGGCAGCGCTGGCGCTCCTCGAAAGCCGTACCCCGCAATGTCAGCAAGAGCATGGCTAATATGCTGTGACCGACCTAATGCGTATCGATCGCCAGTACTCTGGTGCCCCAGTTTCTGCGCCCATCTGTGGTCTGGCTTGTCACCGGTGGAATATATTCCGTTGCGAGCCAGATGCTTCTCCCGGCCGGCTCAAAGGCTGCTGCAGAATAATCTCCCCACCGCGTCGCATTGGGATCATATGGGCCGGTGCCTTGGGCCGCAATCGTGATCTGATTAAATGAACTCTGGTCTGCCGTCCTGAATGTATAGGCAGCACTGGGGTACAAGGCAGGACCGGAAATCGTCACCACTATGGCCACCGTGTCATTAGTGCTGGCCTCAATCGCCGGATAAAGCAGGTAGTTGCCCCGTACGGCCACATAGCCCTGACCTATCACGCTGGCATCACCGATCTGCCTCCCGTTAAGCGTCGGCTGGATCTTGAACCACGCCACACCCGCCCGCGGCTCCGTATCATTACGCGGAGTTACTGCCGTCCCCAGGGCAGCCCACAGTTCCCCCTGAATATACTGCACCTGCTGCATGCGATCATCACCACTGTCAAGCCGGCTGGTGCTGCCCCGTTGAACTGTCCGCGGTGGCCTGCTGTAACTCTCGGTTGTAATGACAACGTTGGAAAGCGTTGGTATCTTCCCGGCCCCAACCGCCTCTCGATCGGTCAAGGCCCAGACGCCGACTTGGTTATTACCCGCGCCATAAGGATCCATCGAGTTCATGAAGTACTCCGCGTCGGAGCCCGGGCCGGAGATGGCCGGCTGCAGAACGGTAACAGCCATTCCTCCCGCACTCAGCCGCGCGAAGTGCACAAAGTGGGCCGGCTGGAGGGCCATCAGTTCCGATTTAGCGATAGCATAGATCTGCGAAGCATTGAATTGATACCCCAGAATCGAGTATTCGTCGGTGGTAATGTACAGATTATGCTCGTCGATGCCTAGCCGCGGCTGATCACCGAAGCAGGGGCAACCACGATGGCTGGGCGTCCCGTTGCTCCCGTCATCGGTGGCGTCAAGGTGATAGACGGTCCAGGGTTTGGTTGGATCGCCTGATCGGTTCACAGCAATATCGGTGCGAGCCGAAGTATTAGTGCTATCAATAAACAGGATAATGGCGAACCAAGTATGGGTTGTTGGCTCATAATAACAGCGCGGATCGCTTGTATACTCCGTCGGCCCCTCAGCGTAGAGCACGTTGACGTTGAGCGCGCCAAGGACCACCGTGCTGTCGCTACGATAGATCGTGAACGCCGAGTTCACGGCCTCCAGGACGAAACCGTTACCCACACACAGCCCCTGGTCAGGTGGCTCGAACTCGGCATTGAAATTGGTCACCTCGCTATCCAGACTGCTCACGCCATTAAAGTTATGTTTCAACTGGCCGGCTCCACTCTCCTGCAGCAACGTGGCATCTGCAACCGGCACTACAATGGTGGGGCGGGGCACTGGCTGTGCCGTGCGGGGGATACGATGAACACCTTTGCTCACTCCTTGAAGCGCACCTCTCGTACCAGCAGTGCCGGGTGGATGCCTCGGATCGGCTACTGCCACAGGGTTGATCAACCCCGTCGTGACCTCGCCCGCTGGCGACCCACCAGCTGCTTGCACACGACCACCCGGGAACACGAAGCCGCTCACGAGCAGCATACACACCAATGCAGCGAATGTCACAGACCTCGTCGTCAGGCTTCTCGTCTTCCCCATGGGTCCC
>JBBRHB010000225.1:0-7593 GCA_038223355.1 Chloroflexales bacterium | reverse complement strand
CAGACCACTGTGCATCATCGATCTCCTGAACAGCTAGGCTATCACGTGTGGTCACCACACAGTCTACCAGCGTTGCCTTCGGTCGCCGCAGAGCCTCCCCGCCATCGCATGGAATGGAGCATGGCCGAGGGGCAGGGGATGTCGCTAGAGCAGGCCATTGCAAATGCACTCGACGAGGGAGAGCTTCCTAAACAGGATATAGCGCTGCTACCAGATCGGTCCTGGTCCCCGTGCGGATGTCTGCCAGCACGAGCATACTGGTGGTGATACGGCTTCTGGTCACGCATCCCAGCCCCATAGACACGAAGTGTCTTGGTTCCATAACACGCCTTCTGGAAGGTAGGCCTGCTCGCGCCACACGTCGAAGTGCGACCTGTGGCTGCCTATAACCCCTCCTGCATTTCCACACTATGGAAACCAAATTCTTGTCTGTTTCCCCGTTGTCCCCTCAGGATGTCCCTGCTAGGATGAGACATCGAGCGAGGACACACCGCCATGAACGCACCACCAACACTCCGAGAGGCGCACGCCACCTTCCTCCGCGAACTCCACGGCTTGAATAGGAGCCCGGCGACGATTATCGCCTATGCCACGGACGTCCACCAGTTGTTGACCTGGCTTGAGGAGACCAATTGTGTCATCTCCACTCCTGTCCAGGTCACCAGGACCGATATCACCGAGTATTTGACCCACCTAGCCGAGAAGCAGCTCACTGGTATGACCCGAGCGCGCAAACTGGTGGCCATTCGCGCCTATTTTCGCCACCTGGTCGATCGTGACGTGCTTGCCAAATCCCCAACTGCCCGCATTCGCACGCCCAGGAAGGAGCACCACGAGCGCACCGTTTTGACCAAAGACGAGTACAGCCGTCTCCTTGCTCTGGCCGGCAGCAACGTTCGCGACTATGCCATCTTGCAGGTCTTCCTGCAGACGGGTGTCCGTGTCAGTGAACTCTGCCACCTGACCCTCGCGGACCTTGATCTTGTCCAGCGCGTGGTGCATATTGCCGCTAGCAAAGGGCCGTCGCGCACCATCGCACTCGAGAAGAAAGTGACCCGCGCGCTCACCAACTATCTGGCGGTTCGCCCGCCGAGCAATGTTCATCAGGTATTTCTCAATCGCAACAACGCGCCCTTCTCCCGTCAAGGGATCGCAAAACTGGTAAAGAAGTATCTCAAGCTGGCCATGATCACCAAGCCGGTCAGTGTCCATTCGCTGCGACACACCTTTGCCACGTACAAAGCAATCCACGTCAGCCCCTACCAGCTGCGCGATTGGTTGGGCCACGCGTCCATTGAAGCGACGCAAGTCTATGTCCACCTGGGGAAAGAGCATGCTAGGCGGGCGATGGAAGCGACGAGCTTATAAGCTCATGAGCGATGCTCGGTGGTCGCACTGCTACACTATCCTGCTGCATACCAGCCTCCAGCGCGGTGGATCACGTGCACACCCGCAGAGCGACGGCGCCTGTCACGTGCTTCAGACGAACACTCCGACTGCTACGAGCCAGGACCGCAGTTGTGAGACGTTGCCAGGCCGTAGGTGTACTCATCGCTGCACCTGCCTTTAAAAACATCCGCTCCTGCCTGAAACGAGCGACGCTCAAAGCCCAACCCCTCAAGCAGCTTCAGCGATGCCACATTGCGTGTATCGAGCTCGGCAAGCACGTCGACGACAGCATACCTGAGCGAGAGGAGCTCAAGAACGGTGCGACATGCCTCCGTCGCATACCCTTGACCCCAGGAGCTCGGTGCAAATTCGTATGCCAGATAGGCGACCCGCGTCGAGTGCACGGTTACCTGGACAAGGCCGATGTACGTCACCGGCTCTTTGAGACGCACGGCCCAATTGAGCCAGATCTCGTCACCTGATGGTGAGCTGCGAAGTTCCCATCGTTGGAAACGTTGCTCTAGGACTTGAACCGAGACCGGCGGATCATCGGGAATGTAGCGGTATATACGCTCATCTTGGAGGATAGGGTAGAGGTCGTGCGCATGGCGTTGGTGGATGGGCTCCAGAAGAAGGCGGTTGGTGATGAGTACGGCCTCTGTGTTCAGTGATGCGTGCATGCAATCGTTTCCTTCGTCCATATCTGCTTCTGGCGGACGCCGCCGCTGAACCCCGAAGGTTCGTGAAGGAAGCAACACATGGGAATTGGCTGCCTTCGTCCCAGAAGGCGGCTTTGCGTTTCCAGATGCGCTGCGTTTCCTCCGTCAGGCACCGGAGGTCATCAGGATTCGGTGGGGTATCCATTGACTGCTCCTTTTGTTTCAGAGTTCAAAAGAGTACTGGCCTTGCGCTCCTGGTTCAGATGGATGAACGAGAAAAACATGGAGCGTTTCGTAACGCGAACACCCCGCCGGGAGCGCATAACGGACCGGACAGTGGTGCTAGAGCACAGCGGTGAGTTTCCGTCCGAAACGTGCAAGATGGGGCTCGGCACGGTGGCGTGGGAGGTCGTCCAGCGGAAACCAGGCGATGGTCTGAAACTCCCGCGTGTCGAACACGTAAGGGTGTTCACTCTTGCCATGGAGAACGTACCAAAGGGAGACGTCGGTATGGCCGCCCGTCTCTCCGACCGTTTGGGTCACCGTGACAAACACGGGATCATCGAACAGAAACTGTGCTTCAGCCGCGAGTTCCTCGCGCATTTCACGACGGACGGTGTCCGCTGGATGCTCACCTGGTTCACCATGACCACCCGGTGGCAGCCATAACTGAGCGAGTTTGTGATCGACCAGTAACAGCTGGTGACGCGGGAGATCAACGACAACGAAATAGGAGACCAGATGCATGGGAGGCGTCGCTGGCTTCTGTATCCGCCAGAGCGGCGCGCCCGAGTCGAGCCAGTGGAGGGTCGTTGTAATGTGCTGTTGTTCAAGAGCGTCACATGGCTGAACACGCCGGATCAGTGCCGTAATCGTCGCACGCATGCCATCGTCCTTTCGTGGAAATATCACGTTGGCGAGCATAGTGCCCGACAGAATTGATGAGACAGGTTGTCGCCGGCCCCCGGCGACTGTAGGACCGCAACCCGCCGGCTACATCAACCCTCGTTAGCATGGCCACAACGGCCGGGCTTGCGGACCTCGAAGCAACGTGTCGCAGATCCGGGAGTCGTGTCGATCACTAGGGTGAACATCAGGACAGTGAGGCGGCGTTCGAGGAGCCTGCGCGTGTAACCGGGATGCCGCAGCCACAGCCAAGATCCAGTACCGCCGCCGGTGGTAGCAAGCCGCCGAGTTTGGCAAACCAGCCGGCATCGTCAACACAGTCGGGGGCATCGGGGACAGGTCGGCAGGCGTAGGAAACCCGGTCGTACCCCTGGTGCACGATGCCGATGGGGTTCATAGAACGACGAATGCACTGGTAGGCGAGTTCATATCGCTCCTCCGGCGATGACGACAGTGATACCTACCTGCCTGCATAGCGCATCCTGCAGTACCTCCTGGAGCACATCCGCATAGTGCTGTTCCACCTCCTGTCGCACGAAGATGTTGGGCGTTCCGATGATTGCCTCGCCTTCACCGACATCGAGTAACACCGTCGGCTTCAGCCAAGTTTCCCAATCACTCGGGCTCACTCGTGGCTGCACCGAGCGCAGCGCCCCGCTCCAAAGCTCGGCCAGGGGCACCGTCCGGGCGGTGGCGTCAGCCTGCGGGATCAGGACGGTACGTGCAGCGAGATTTGCTTCCGCTTCTAGAGCAAGCTCCCGAAGGGGAAACGGAGGGACCGGAAGCTGTGCACTCATCGTTGGTCTACGAGCATCGATGCCGTCCCGCCTCCGATTACTCCGTTGCTCCGCCATGACTGTCCAGACCGCCGTCAGTGCACATCGCACATCTTCATCCGAGGCCGCCGGACCGAGTGCGGCGAGTGCGCCGGGGAGATCGTGGGGGCAGCACCGATCGGCGGCATCCAGCACGGCCTCTGCAACGTTCGGCGCGAGTGCGGCGAGTGCATGTCCGGCAGGATCGTACCGTCGCGGTAGACCCACCTGCTGCGGCTGCTGACGCCCGAAGTCGTAAACCTGCGAGAATCCAGGGGGGGCCAAGCGTAGCACCCCGTGCATAGCAACAGAGGGCCCAAGCTTCTGCTGGATGAAGTGAGGGTGCCACGGCACGTACGACCGGTGCGTTGAGGCCAATACTGAGGAGAACATCACTGCTTTGCTGTACCTCCGCTTTGCTCAACAGGTCGTTCCAGCGCAGTGATCTTCCAACTGCTGCCTGTCGCACTTCACTGCCTCCAGTTTTGATCCTGCTGTCCTGAACAGCAGCAACAACAGGTTGGTCCAATGTTCCGTGCTGGTGCTGTTCTTCGGATCTTTTTGGTTGTTTCTTAATCCTTTCTTTCGTTTCCTCTTTAAGCCCGGTACCACTGTTCCCCTGCCCACTGAACCGTCCTTCAGGGCTGGGAGGCATGGCTGTTCCATCAGGGGGGGAATGGCCATTCCGGGTAGAGGGGGAATGATTGTTCCGGGTACAGTTGGCTGACTGATCGGTCACAGTACCCGCTGGTGAGAGCACTTCGGCAACGTCCTGGGGCGTATCTTGATCATGATTCCCCGAGCGCGATCGCCGTTGGCGGATCTCACCGACAGGAGGCTTAACTGGAGCCAAGGCTGCGAGGCGGCGAAACATCGGGCTCAGATCGTAGGCGTTTTCGACCTGTGTGCCTCGGCTGTCGTACTGATCGTAGATGCGGATCAGGCCGCTATCCATCAGTTCCTGGCTCCATTTCCGGATCGCGCGGTCAGTGACGTCCATGCGCTCCGCAAGTTTGGCGACGGTGATCGGTGGATTGGTGATATCCCAGGCGATCTCCATCAACTCCAGTACGAACACAAGCTGGACATGCGACATGTCCATCTGGCGATAATGGCGTAGCATGAGGTGCGGCAGTGGCATAAAGCCAGCCTGGAGCACAGCGTCCCCGAAATAGGCAGTGATGCGTGGATCGTACTGGCTCATGCTGCTTGCTCTGGCCTAGCGGTCAATGCAGCGCGGACCACACAGCAGGGAATTTCGTCGATCACCCTGACACCGGCGGGAGCCACTGAGCAGTACAAGCTCCGAATTGATGGCGAAAGATCCCACAACGTCCTAGAACACCGCGTTTTCGCCAGCGGAGCTTCCCGTATCCCACAAAAGGGGCGTACCACTCGCGTTCCATGCTGCCTGGAGCTTTCTGGGCAAAAGTAACGCCCGGTAGCACGCAGGTTCATGCGTCGGTCGCTATGCGCCGCCCTGCCGATGTGCTTCGTTGCGCCGTGTGATGTCATCAACTCATCCTCACGTTGATCAGGGCTGTAGCGTGACCCTATCGTTTTAGCATAGGGATCTTACGCGCAGGAATCAAGATGTTTACGCGCAGCTTATCCGCAGGTTTTAGATCGGTACGCGCATGTCAGCAAGGCTATACGCAGCTGAGGTGCATTTCGCGCAGGATTCCGCAGTTATGCGCAATCGCGCACGGAAGAGCGGTTTCGCGCAGGATTCCGCAGTTACGCGCAGGCTCGGCAGGGGTCTATTTGCGCACGTTTATGCAGTTACGCGCAGGACGCCGGTGTGTATTCCGACAACAATGCCGAAAGTTGGCTCTCAGAGAGAGACATTTTCCGGCCCTGGTCATCCCTCCCTAGCTCAGGCGCAGGACATAGGTGGATGAGCGGGTCTGGCCGAGACGGTCGATAATTTCAGCGTCAACAAGCAGCTTGAGGTCGACTTGCACAGCACGGAGGCTCCGCGCCTGCTTGGCTTTTGCATCTTCTGCGGTCAGGTTCAGGGCATCGGTGATCTCCTGAGCGCTCATTGAGCCACGCTTGTTGAGGATCGCAACGATCTGGAACTGCGTGTCCGTCAACTTGAGCCGATTCAGCGAAGCACCCAGGAGCTCATGACCCTCGATCCCGATGATGAAGGATTGTCCCGTTTCGCGCATCTCTGGTAGGTCCAGCCCGAGTTTCTGACATTCAGTAAATACCGTGTCCAAGCCCTGGCCGATCTTTTCGACGTAGCTCCGCTGGAACAGGAGGCGCAGCAGATTCTTGTTGCGCGCGAACTGGTGCTGGAGGATTGTTTCGATGGTGATGCCGGCCGGCAGCGTCCCTGGACTATACCAGTCGATATGGCTCCGGAACATGGTCACGCGGACGGCCGACTCCTCAATGCGATAGTCACGGTGTGCGATGGCGTTGACGCTCAGTTCGCGGAGCGCCAGCGGAGGGTACTGCGGCCGCTCTTGGCGCTGGGCATTGCCCTTGAGCAGGTAGCCATGCTTCATGGTCTCGATGAGGTACTCCACGATGCGGTCGATCTGCTGGCAGACGTTGCCACTGTACTCATGGATATGCAGCACGTCGCCGGAGTTGATCTCAGTGCCGCGATAATGCGCGAGCGTCACCGTAGCATGCGGCAGAAAATGCTGTGGCCAGCGACCGAATACCAGGAGGCCGGCCACTGAAGGGACGATTTCGTTACCCTGCTCGACTGCGGCGCGCTGTTCGATCAAAAAATCGAGTGGATCACGACTCTCGCCACCATAGCGGCCCGCACGGATCGCATAGTCGATATGGTATTCGACACTCTGCATGTCGAGATCTTGAAGCGATGCTCCCGGAACGGCGGTCTGATCAAACTTGTTCTCATTGGCAGCATCTTGCATCGTCATATCCTTCAAGCGAAGTTTGGCCTGTTGTCGTGATAGCCAAATGCCGTACACTATGTCAACTTGCCCACGATAATCCCGTTACAGTGCCAGAGTACCAGAGGGGCGGCACGGACGCCACCCATGCATCCTACCCTGATGACATGCGCCTGCCGCCCGATTTATAATACACAAGCAGTGGACCGCACGTGCAGCATGACTGCTCGCTTTCCGAAGTTCATTTGTTATGTCAACTTCAACAAGTAATAATGCGGATAAGCGCTTGTCTGATAAATCGCTCTGCTGCTGATATAATTAAGCGAAATGGCGATTTTCCGCTATTCTGGTTGTTCGCCTCGAATAAATTGAAAAGCGCACGTGCGGTAAATCGACAAACTGATTATGTGCTTAAGCGAAAAACCAGTATACTGATAATCCACCCATCTGGATTGTTGCATAATCACTGATATGATTATATACTAAAGCGCATAAACAGTTAACTGTATAACTGGCCTGTCACGTAACTCCGTAGCATTATAGGCTTTATTGTGAATAATCAGAATTTTGCTTAAGCGGTATATTGAAAAACCGACATTCCGAAATAATAAATAATCAACAAACCGATAAACTGACAAATCGGCAAAGCAGATAAATGATTATACAATTTACCGATAACCTGAATAACTTGCCAACTGATATGTTGCTTAAGCATATAAGCAGAGGTGTGAAATGGTGATTAACATTTGTGGGTATAAAGGTGGGGTTGGGAAAACAACTACGGCAATCCATATTGCCGCCTACTTCTCCACACTGGGCAACACGTTGCTCGTGGATGGCGATCCAAACCGCTCGGCGACGGTCTGGGCTCGTTCAGGAAAACTGCCCTTTAAGGTGGTCGATGAACGTGTGGCAGCTCGATATGCTCAGGGCATTGAACACTTCGTT
>JBBRHB010000224.1:0-7743 GCA_038223355.1 Chloroflexales bacterium | reverse complement strand
CGCCATTGAGCCATGCTCCCGGTGCGATCTTGATCACGGGCGCGACCGATGGTATTGGTCGCGCCCTCGCGCAGGAGTACCAGCAACAGGGCAAGCGGCTAATCCTGATCGGTCGGCGACCACGAGCGGAGCTGGACGCGGCGCTGTTCGGGCCAGCAGCCTATTGTTGTGCTGATCTGGCGCAAGCTGATGCGCCGGAAATCATCGCGCGTTTCTTGGAGGAGGAGCACGTTGAGCAGCTCGATCTGCTGATTCATAATGCAGCGGTTGGCTACTATAGCACGGTGCAAGACCAGCCCGCGGAAAGTATCCGCGCGGCCGTCGCTATTAATCTACGCGCACCAATTGCCCTCACCCACCGTCTGCTGCCGCATGTCATCGCCTAACGGGGTACGATCGTCTTTATAAGCTCGGTCGTCGCAGTGCTCCCGGTGCCCGACTACGCCGTCTATGGCGCGACCAAAGCGGCCCTCGAAAGCTTTGCCTATAATCTTAGGCCCGAGTTGCGGGGACAGGCGACGATTCAGGTAATCGCGCCCGGTGCGACGCGCACGGCGATGCATGCCAAAAGCGGTGCGCCGCTTGACCGGCTCGGCTGGGAGCGCTTCCCTCCAGTCGATGCAGTCGCCGCACAGATCATCCAGGCGATCCAGCGTGGTAAAACGTTCAGCACGCTCGGTAGCGCAAACCAGTTGGCACGCTTCGGCGGTCGTCATGCTGCATGGCTCGTTGATCGGCTGATGGGCCGGCGCTTCCAATGAAGCACTGCGTCATTACCGGGGCAGCCGATGGCATTGGACGAGCGCTCGCTTTGCGCTTTGGCAGGGCGGGCTATCAGATTACGGGTATTGATCGCGACCCCGAACGCTCGGCGGCTACCACGGCGCAGCTTGAGACGGCAGGAACTCTTGTTACCTTTCTGCTCGCCAATCTCGGCCAGCCCGACGACATCATACGGGTGGTGACTGAACTCCGTGCCGGGCCGCTAATTGATGTGTTGATCCATAATGCCGGGATCAACTCGGTCAGTCACTTTGCCAGCTCTGATCTCGCTCAGCAGCAAGCGGTGCTGGATGTTAACCTGCTCGCTCCGCTCCTTTTGATGCCCGCGTTGCTCCATGGGCAGCACATCCGGACTGGTGGATCAGTGGTTTTTCTTTCTTCGCTCTCACATTTTGTTGGCTATCCGGGTGCGCCGGTGTATGCTGCCAGTAAAGATGGCTTGGCCGCGTATGCGCGCAGCCTCGCGGTTGGTCGGCCTGATCTCCATGTGCTAACAGTGTTTCCCGGGCCGACGCGTACGGCGCATGCACGCCGCTATAGCCCCGATAACCGCCGCGAACACCGGCGGATGCCGCCCGAGCGTTTGGCCGAGTACATCTTTCAAGCTGTACAGAAGCGACAGCGTACGCTCATTCCAGGGTTGCCTTATCGCTTTTCGGCAACGATGGGGCGCTTCTTTCCGGGGCTAGCGATGTGGATGATGCGGAAGACGATTTTAGAGAAGTTGCCGTAGCTCGCGCAGCGATTTCCTCAGCTAGGTACGCGGCATCGTCGCCGACACCGTTGAACAGATGCGACTTGCCTTTGTACAGCCATTCGAAGCCCAGGAAATACAGCCCCGGCCACATGCTGACGCCACGGTGGTGAGTGGGGTAGCCATCCTCGTCTAACACGGGGAGATGAATCCAGTTAAGGTTGAGGTGGTAGCCCGTTGCCCAGATGATGCTGGTAACGTTCGAACGCCCGAGATCAAGCTCGTGCAATACATCATCCATCTGGTGCCGAGTGCTATGCAGATCTGCTGGATGAGCCTCGGTGGGAACAGCCAGCCCGTGTGTCGCAACAAAATCGTCAATAGCTTGCAGAAAGCTGGCGGCTTGTGCATCGGCGCCGGCGATGTTGGCTTCGAGATCCGGCGCAAAGCTCAGCTTGCCCGCCTGCACGCCTTGCAGATGGCCCGACAAGACGACGCCGGCCCGTGCCAAGGTATGCAGGTTGAGGTCATGCCCACTATTAGCTCCGGTCAATTGCGGTCCTGGTGCCGCGAATTTGGCATGACCCCCTGGTAGCATGTCGACCGTCTGGTCAAATCCACCCAGTGCGTCGATCCACCAGATGATATCCTTGCCCCGGTAGCGGCGTGGCACCCACCAACTTCGCCCGGTAGACAAGTAGACCGTGCGCCCACTGCGTCGAAGCTCCTCCGCAATTTGACAGCCCGATTCGCCACTCCCCACCACAAGCACAGCGCCGGGCGGCAGCGCGGCAGGTCGACGATAGTGAGCGGGCGTTAGCTGCCGAATGTGGTCAGGTAGGTTGGCACTACAGACCGGGATACGGGGATGCTGATACGCGCCCGTCGCAACCACCACCTGCGCCGCCCCGAAGAGCGTAGTCTCCGTTCGTACCAGCAAGCCCGCCCCATCCGGCTGTTGTTCGATCGCAGTGACGCGCACCCCTTCCCGCAACGGCGGCTTAACGAACTGCTTGTACTGTTCGAGGTAGGCAACAATCTCGTCCTTACCCATGAAGCCATCGGGGTCGTTGGCCTGGTAAGGGAAGCCAGGGAGTTGGAGCGTCCAGTTGGGGCCGACGAGCCGCAACGAGTCCCAGCGCTTACTGCGCCAGCTTTCACCAACCTGTGCTTGTTCAAGCACGAGATGCTGGCGGCCTTGCGCCGTCAGATAATAGCTCATGGCTAGTCCAGCTTGGCCCCCGCCAATTACGATGGTCTCGACCGCCTCCGTGTGCATGCTAGAACGTCCAAATAGTGGCTGGACCAATAACAAGAGAGACGGCGGTAGCAACAGCGTCAGGTGGTAGAGCCTGTGCCGATCGGCATGCCATCCAGCACCTGACGTCTGCATCGTCAGCCCGTCCTTGGCCGGAGACCCGCTGTTTCATTGGGTCATGCCGGCCGGCCACGCGCCCGGCTCGGTGTAGTGTTCACGGCGCCACCGATAGCCCGGCTCTGCGATGGTGCCGGGGACCGTCGCTTCGACCAGCAGGGTGAGCGCGGCATGGAGCACGGTCAGCTGTTGTGCGCGGTTGCCTGGCTCCCCTAGCGGATGGCCAAAGGGCCAGCGCAGCAGTAGCGTACGGGGCGCCTTGACTTTCTCGGCGATCTCGCGGAGGAGCATGATGCTCACCGTCGGGATACCTGCCGCCTCAATCGTGCGCGCGATCAGTCCCACGGACTGGTTGCACAACCCTCAGGCAGGCGTCAGCAGCACCGCGTCGACCTGCTGTTGCTTGAGCAGTCGCGCCACCTCGGGTGCGCTCCGCTGAGCCAATGTCAGCACGTGCGCGCCGGCGATGTGCCCCATGAAGCTGTAACAATCGGCCACGGAGCCGATCACACCGCGTTCGGCCAGCGACGCCAGCAGCGCGATCGGAAAGAGGATATCCAGGTCGCGCTCAGCATCACGGTGATCATAATAGTTGTGCGTGATCGTCAGATCGGAGTGTGGCGTCCCAGCCGGGATGATCCGGAAGCTGGGGTCCCCTTGCGGGTCCCGCATGCTGAATGGCACTTGATCGAGCCGATGAACGCCACCTGTCGTAATCGCCGCCACCCGGCATGCCCGCAGCGGTATTCTGACGGCTGCCCACGGGATCTCCTGCTGCTCGGCAACCTTGCGGGTTGTCCGCGCCCAGAGCTGCCGGAGGCCGGGAACGTGTGTGTACGCCCAACTCCTCAGTCTACGCGTATAGACGGACAGTGCCATTAAACCTCCCACAGCAGGTCTTGGGCCATCCCCAGCCCGGGCGATACACCACCTACGATGGCGACACCGCCCTGGTCCTGCTCTTCTCGTTCCCGCAACTGCATCGAGATCGTGACGGAAACCAATGCACAAAGAACAAAGGCATTAAAGACGAGCGATCGGCAGAACCGGTGCCAAGGACGAACAACTCCTCAGCCACCAGCACGGCGAATGACGCGCCGACGACGCGCCCGATCAGGCCCATGGTGATGCCGTCGTGCTCGAAGGTGTAGAGCTCGGTGTGATAGCAGGCCCAGGCCAGATGTCGCCGTGCACGGCCTATCGCTCGTAGGTAGTCGAGCATGTCCCCATCCGGATCGAAGGCACAGATCGCCGGCACGGACTGATGGGAGAGCTTCTTTTGCCGCTGACCTTGTCATGGCTCCTTAGCTATATCCGTTCTGCATGTAGGTTGAATGACAGCGGTAGCCAGTCCAAGGGCGGGCAAACAGCGCAGATCAACGCCGGCCGTATTGCTCATCTGCGGCTGGCCGCCCCGGCCTATCGCTCGAGGCGCTCGTCGAGTTGCACCGGCTCCAGCGGGGCATCCCGTGCAAGGAGGGCCAGCGTGGCCTCCAGCACCCGGCGCTGCTGCGCTGTATCCCCCGGGCGGCCTAACGTCGCACCACGCGCCAGGCGCGTGAAGGTCGCCCGCGGCGGCATGGTCAGGCGCGTCACGCCGGCATTCCAACTCGTCAGAGTCGTCGCGACCCCGTCCTGCTCGAGTGCTCGCGCTACCAGTCCCACGGACTGGCTGCAGATCGGTCAACTGGGGACCAGCAGCGCAGCCTCGGCGCCCTCCGCTCGAACCGCCGCCCGCATGGCCGGGATGAGTTCGTCGAGTACGCGACCAACGTCCGGCTGGTAGCCCATAAAGCTGATCACATTCGGTGTGAGGCTGCCAATCACCCCCGCGGCCACGAGGTCGGCCAGATGCCCCAGAGGCAGGAGTACCTGAGCATCGGCGTCGATGGCGGTATGGTCGTAGTGCGCATGGGCATAGGCGATGTCGAGCAGCGGCGTGGTCACCGGGAAGCACCGGATCGTGTAGTCGCCGAGGGGGTTCGCCGCATCAAAGGCGGCCTGCTGCGCAGGTAAGTACCCGCCGGCTGACGAAATCAGGACCAGACGGCTCTGTGAAAGGTCAACGCCGGCACCGGCTGGCGCAGCACTGTTCTTCGGGCGGTTGTACTGCTTAAAATCGGTTGCGCCGGTGCGCGCATAGTGGGCAAGCCAGCCCGCACGGAAGGTCGCTTCCCAGGCTGTTCGATCTTCAAGAATCTCCAACGCTCCTCCAGGAACGTGCGTCCGTCGGGGCAGCGGCACGTACGCGGTAAGCCCGTTTCATGATACCGGCGAAGTCAACGTGCTGTCAATCGCGCACCTTCTCAGTTTTGGGCGGTACTTGGTGCCCGAGACAGGAGTCAGCACTGAAGGTGGAATGTATGGGTCACGCTGGTGCCGGCACCGACCTGAAGCGTCGCCGTATCCGGCGTACAACTCCCGTAGGCCACCACTACTGTGTAGGCACCTGCCGGCAGCCCAGCTGCCGCAAAGTTACCATACACGTCCGTGGTCGTTGAACCCGTGACCGGTCCGAACCAACTGACCGTCGCCCCCGAGACGTTCACCATGCCACTGAGCGTGCCTTGAGTCCTCGACGGTGCCTGCTCGACCAACGTACCACCCGCTGTGCCATAGACCGATCCCACCGCCCACAGATTCGTCTGTGTCACGGCCTCGATTGCCTGCAGCACACCACCCTGTCCGGTGCGGGGACTGGGCACCATCGTCCAGGTCTGCCCATCCCAGTGCCCCACCACCCCGTACGTGCCATCCGTCCCCACGGCATACACATTGGTTGGTGTCAGTGCGGCAACGCCATTGAGGAGCATGCCCGGAACGGCAGTCATCGCCGTCCAGGTGCTGCCAGTCCAGTGTTCGACGAGTGGCGCATACGAGAAAGATTCCCCTTGCTCGAAGACGCGGTTCCCCACCGCCCAAACATCGTTCGGCGATGATGCAGCAACGCCCACCAGTGGATCGTTGATCTCGTTCTGACCACCTGGCAAAGCAATCGGCACCGTGCTCCAGCCGATACCGTCGTAGTGACAACTTGTCGTGTCACCCACTGCCCAGACGTTTTGGGCGGAAAGGGCGACGACGCCCGCGAGCGGTCCCGTGCACTGATTCGGCACTACGTCCCAGGACGCGCCGTTCCAGTGCAGGATCAGCGCCGTTTCGGGGAAGCCTGCCGCGCCCACCGCCCATACATCGGTGGCGGTCACACCGTCAATCGCAGAAAGCTGATTGGGTTGGTTCGTACCGCCAGGATTCGGGCTGGGCACGGTACTCCAGCGCATCCCATCCCAATGCAGAATGAGTGTGCGACTGGTGAGGCTGCTAAAATCCTCGCCGTAGCCGACGGCCCACACGTCGTTGACCGCCAGCGCGTCCACGCCCGTGAGGTGGGAAGCCGACACATGTGGGAACGACGCATTGGGACTTGGGACGATGTGCCACGAGCGTCCGTCCCAATGCTCGGTAAGCGTCCGTCTACCTGTCACGGTAGGAGGCAGGCCCGGGTTGTACTCCCCGACCGCCCAGATATCCGTACCGGCGACTGCTGAGATGCCGAGCAGCGCGTTGTCCAGAGAACCGTGGTTGGGACTTGGGACAGTACCCCAAACCAGGGAGTTCCCGTGTGCCTGCACGGGGGGTGTGGACAGAACGGGAGCAAGCAACAATCCCACGATCAGTGCGCTGATGCGCAATGGGCAACGACCAGTATTCATGTCTCATCCTCCTTGGAGCGAGCAGGCTGTGACGAGCGACACCGAGCCTCGATTGCTAGGACCCCGTTGCAGTGTCTCATCAAGATATTACGAGCGTGCTATGGAAAGCTTACGCATGTCTTACGTCCTCATTTTTATAAGGTACGCCCGTCCCGTTGCGGCGTCAGATCGTTGGGCACACGATCGACACCGTGTACGAGCAGGGTTGGGCCACTCTGACGAATGGTCGCTTGCTGACGGCGGCAGAGGTGGCTGGCTACGACCTGCTCGTTACGACCGATACGAAGGTGAAAGAGGCAACGTATTCCCTGTAGTAATGTGGACGACGAGCACGCTCGAGGATAGGGAACGCTTGATCGAGACGTTAACTATTGTGGATGAAGCCGTATAATTCGGGTATGCTACAGCTTAACGCCGATAACTCTCGTACAGCCCATGTAAACCCGTTGATGGTGGAGGTACGCGAGCTATTGATTGCTGTAGAGAGTACTAAAGATGATAGCCACACTGTTTCGGAACGTTTCGCAAGACGCACACCTTGTGGCGGAGATTGGCCATGGCCAGCCGCAGTTCATAGCACAGCTCGCGACGTGTTCGACACCAGACGTTGTGTACTCAGTCACAACATGCTGGCCCTTCGCCACTTTGCGGATGTTGTTGGCGAACTCCCCTCATGTGGTGGAGCAGGGATTCTCGTACAATTCCACTAGCAACTACGAGCAAGGAACCTCATCTTACGACGATATCCTCTTTGCCACGTTATATCCTCGTGACGGTCGGGTGGTGGTTGATCTGCCGGCTCACAGGCTAGGGCTGGAGGAGCAAGCCGACATTTACCGTGCCGCCGGAGCGATGCTCGAGCCTGGCCCTTCAACATACATTACGCGTCCGTGAGACAATTGCCCCATCAAGGACATCTGGCTGGCTGTTTCCACCAGGCTCCGGTGCGTATCGTGCACCGTGACACCTTCAGGATCCCACAAATTCTCCTCATCTCCGCCGCTGGATCGGCATCCTCGCAAGAACGCAAGCAGACAGCACCAAGCTGTTCATCAGCATCGTGAAGACCGAGGCAGTGGTCGCATGTCCGCGGTATCGTACCGCGGTGCATGAGCGAACGGTGACTGACCCGGACGACATCCACGACCGGCTGCCTCCCCCTAGGTCTGCCGGGCGTT
>JBBRHB010000223.1:0-7753 GCA_038223355.1 Chloroflexales bacterium | reverse complement strand
GGAGCCGTGGCGATACAACAAGACACAGGATAGGGCATCATGGCCGTCAGTGAAAGCATCGGCCTCGACGATAACCTGCTCGCCAACCCGCCGCTTTATTGGGAACCGACCGCAATCGATCTCCGGCTCCACACCTTCAATAACTACTCGCTTTCGGCCTTCTTCAGTCAGCAAGGGGGATCTCTTCCAAAGTGAGCCGCAATTCTCTCGCCATCAAGAAACTTGCCCTGGTTAGGACGATTGCTTAAGGGAGCGATACAAGTCGAGTGTCTTGTGAGCAATGGCGGTCCAGCTAAAGTGATCTTCAACCCGCTTACGCCCCTTGCGCCCAAAGGTTGCCCGCAAATCGGGGTTGAGGGCGACCTGATTAATTGCCGCCGCCAAATCCTGCGAGAACTGCTGGGGGTCAACCGGATCAAAGGTGCCGGGTTTCAGTCGCAACGGGACCAACAGCCCGGTCTCGCCCGGAACAACGACCTCCGGGATGCCGCCAACCGCCGACGCAACGACGGCCGTCTCGCAGGCCATCGCCTCGAGATTAATAATGCCAAAGGGTTCGTAGACGGAGGGGCAACAAAAGACCGCCGCGTGCGAATAAAACTGAATTACGTCCGCGCGTGGCAGCATTTCCTGAATCCAGATCACGTTCGAACGGCCTGCCGTGACCTCTGCCGCCCGTTCGGTCATCTCGCGACCGATCTCAGGCGTATCGGGGGCCCCGGCGCACAGCACGATTTGAAGTGACGAATCGATGTGTGGGATGGCATTGACTAGGTGAATAATGCCCTTCTGGCGCGTAATACGGCCGACAAACAGCACAAACGGCTTAGTGGGATCGACCCCACGCTTGACCAGCGCATCGTTGGCGGGTGCTGCGCGATATTCATCAAGATCAATGCCGTTATGAATTACATGTATTTTCTCGGGTGGTATCGGAAAAAACTTGAGCACGTCGGCACGCGTTTCCTGCGATACTGCAATCACTGCGTCAGCATCTTCGATGCTGGTCTTCTCAATCCAGCTGCTTAGATGATACCCGGCACCCAACTGCTCGACCTTCCAGGGGCGGAGGGGTTCCAACGAGTGAATCGTGAGGACGAGCGGCACATTCCAGAGCTTTTTCGCCAGAAAGCCGGCCATCTGGGTATACCACGTATGGCAGTGCACAACATCGGCGTCCAAGGTATCCTTCGCCATGCACAGACTCCGGTAAAAGGCATCCAGCGCACCTGCGAAGCGCGGATCGGTGTTTTGCTTCGCCTCGGCCCACGACCCATACCCTCTGACTCTGAGTTGACCCTCGGTTACATCCTGAGTGCCGAAACAGCGCACTTCTACGGGCAGCAAACGGGCCAGTTCGCGGCTGAGATACTCCACATGTACACCGGCTCCTCCGTACACGTTGGGCGGATATTCGTTCGTGAACAGGGCGACGTTCCGCAGGTCATTCATTGACAGACTCCTCTCAGTCGAGCCCAAGACGGCCTATTATAGCAGGGGGTATGACGCCCTTACTCCCAATGCACGATCAACTCGTCAACCGGTCGGTGCGGACGACGTTTTGGTTCGGCAGCACGGTACCCGAGCGTAATGAGCGCGTGCGGGATTAACGCCGAATCAAGGGCGAGTGCAGCGCAGACGATCTCCGGGCAAAACAAGGGTGCACACATCCAGCCTGTGTCCAAGCCCAGTGCATAGGCCTGCAGTAACATGTTCTGCACGGCTGCGCCAAGGCTTTGGATGGCCATCGTGGTTTCGGCGGCTTGACGCTCCGCATCTGCGTACTGATCGAGATCGGCGAGGTACAAACATGGAATGATAACCACCGGTGCACTGGTAATCCGCGCTTCTGATTTTTCTTTACGTGTGGCGACAATCGGTGCAGGCTGGCCATCTAGCGCCAACTGGGACTGCCAGGTCGCACCCATAGCGTCGGCCAGACGCTCTTTGGCAGCAGTTTGTGTCAAAACGGCGAAGCGCCACGGCTGGCGACCGTGCGGCGACGGTGCCCAGCCCGCTGCCACGATACACTGGCGCACGAGCTCTGAAGGGACCAAGTGGGACTGTAACTGCCGCACGGACGCACGCCCTTGAACAAGCGCTGTAAAGCTCTGATCGCGGCGGGCGTTTCCCTCAGACAACTCCTCAGCTACCTCTTCCCGGCTCAAGCTGGCTTGGCCTCGGGCCACCGCAATTTGGGCATGACCTCACGACCGTATGCTTCGATGAAGGCTGACTGGTTGCGACCGACATTATGAACATAAATTTCGGTAAAGCCCATCTCGATGTAGCGTTGCAGATGAGCCGTATGCTCAGCGAGATCCGCCGACATCATCACGCGGCCTTTGAAGTTATCGATGTGGACAATCTTCGCCATCGCAGCAAAGTCTTCGGGATTACGAATGTCTTGCTTTGGAAAACTCATACCGCCATTCGGCCATTCGCGGACCGCCTGCGCTTCGGCTTCGGCCTGGGTATCCGCCCACGAGACATGGAGCTGCAATAGCTTTGGCATCTTGGAGGGGTCCTTGCCCGCGTCACGCGCACCTTTGGCGAAGCGGTCAAGCAGCATGCCGATCTTGTCATCGGCAGCACCGACGGTAATAATGCCATCACAGGTGCGACCGGTTCGTTCGCTTTGAATCGGTCCCGAGGTGGCGACATAGATCGGCGGCGGCGTTTGCGGGCGCGTATACAGCTTGGCACTTTCGAGCGTGATATGTGTTCCCCGGAACTTTGTGACCTTGCCGCTCCATAGTTTTTGAATAACCTCGATCGACTCGGCCAGCACCTCCAGGCGAACAGGCGCTTCGGGCCAGTATTGGCCGACGATATGCTCGTTCAAGGCTTCGCCGGCCCCTAGACCGAGCCAAAAGCGACCCGGGAACATCGCTTCCAGCGTGGCAGCCGCCTGCGCAATGATCGCCGGGTGGTAGCGGTAGCCGGGGGGTGTCACGCCGGTTCCCATCTTGAGCTTGGTTGTTGCTCCAAGTGCACCCAGCCAGGCCCAGACAAAGCCGCTCTGGCCCTGCTCCGGCGTCCAGGGATGAAAATGGTCTGACGCCATTATCGACGTAAAGCCCGCGCCCTCGGCCTGCTGGCAGAAGTTGAGCAGGTCGGTGGGCGTGAATTGTTCAAACATAGCTGCATAACCGATTGGCATATCAAACTCCTTGTGTGCTGCCGGTGCCTATGCCAACAGTATAGCAGCGATAGGGTGAGCCCATTTCGATGCTTGACATCTGGTAGGGCATAAACTATACTCTTTATATAGCACATTTGTACCACGAACTGATTGACTACATCACATGAAATTTCGTACAGTAATCCAACTCCACGGCAAGACTGCCACGGGCGTCCAAGTTCCGGCAGAGATCGTTGCAAGTCTGGGGTCAGGCAAACATCCCCCGGTTCGTGTCATGATCAACGGTCACAGCTATCGTAGCAGCGTGGCGTCGATGGGTGGTGTCTTCATGCTTGGCATTAGCGCGGAGAACCGCAAGAGCGCCGCTGTCACAGCCGGCGACGAGGTGGAGGTCGACATAGAACTTGATACCGAGCCCCGTGAGGTAACCGTGCCGCCCGACTTCATCGCAGCGCTCGACCATGACGTGGAAGCCAAGCGCTTCTTCGACGGCTTGGCCTATAGCCATAAGCTGCAGTACGTACTCTGGATCGAGGGAACCAAGAAAGCCGAGACGCGGCAACGACGTATCGGCGAAGCGGTCAATATGCTGCGCGAGGGCCGAGCCCGCGGTTGATAGGGAGGAACACAATGAGCAAGATCATTCTATCGATGTATATATCACTGGATGGAGTTATAGAGGAGCCTGCTTGGACTGCACCCTATTGGAATGACGAAATTGCGAAGTTTAAATTTGATGAACTTTTTGCGAGCGATGCTTTGCTGCTGGGGCGCGTCACGTATGAAGGCTTTGCAAAAGCCTGGCCGTCTATGACTGATGAAGCAGGCTTTGGCGATAGAATGAACAGCCTCCCCAAGTTCGTCGCCTCTAAGACCCTGACAGAGGCTTCATGGAACGCGAGCCTGATCAAGGGCAATCTCGCGGAAGAAGTAGCCAAGCTGAAGCAACAGCCTAACAACAACATGTTAATTTACGGAAGTAGTAAGTTTGTACAGACCCTCATGCAGCATGACCTCATTGATGAGTACCGGCTCATGGTCTATCCTGTCGTGGTCGGGAGCGGGAAGCGGCTCTTCAAAGACGGGATCAAAACGAGCCTCAAACTTATAGAAACAAAGCCCTTCAGTTCGGGCGTTGTGCTCCTCTCCTATCAGCCGGCACAGCGTCAATGACGAGAGTGCTGCGCTAGCGTTCAAGGGACGGCTGACGGCTCCGGACCTGGCACGGTCGCCGTTCGCACCGGTACGAAGGCGGCCACCGCCGGGTCGATCGTCAGCACTTGGTCGCTCAGCCAACCGTCCTGCCCCGCAACCTGGACCAAATACCAGCCGCCGTTCGCGGTTTGCTCGCGCGCGAGCAGCCGTGCCTCGGTCCCGGGGGCGAGTTGCTTAATAATAGCAGCCTGAGTACTGGGACCCGCCCGAAAGTTGGCGGTGTCGGACACCTTGCCAAGCAAGCGGGGCACAGCCATAGTAGGTGAGACAGCACTAGTCAGGGGGGCCAGCTTCGTCTGCACGGTCTGCTTACCCCGGCTCGGGTTTTGGCGTACCTGGCGAATCACGACCCCAATCAGAACAATAGTAAGAATCAGCAGCGTGACGAGCACCGGTCCCGGCGGCAGTGTACGTCGTCCATTCAAACGTGCCACGTGATACCTCCTTCCCTATTACTGACCACTCTTATCACCATTTATTGCGCGGGGGCATTCGTGGCAGCCCACGTGCTCAGTAGCTACCCCATAGAGCAACCAACAAGTCCGTAAATACGCACCATCGTGGTTTCCCAATGCGGGGCGGATGATTTGCTCACCATACAAAAGATGGAGCCCCAAGTGTCAAACAACGATCGGCAAACCAACGGCAAGTGTGTCACGGTGATTTTCAATCCCAAATCGGGCCAGAGCGATCCAGAAGAGCGCAAAACCGCTATCTCCAACGCCTTAGCTGTCCATGGTTACACCTGTCAGTATATAGCAACGACGCCAGAGGAAGGTGCCCGCCAAGCAGCAGCGACTGCGCTAAAGGAAGGGATTGACTTACTGGCCGTCTCTGGTGGTGATGGAACGGTCGTTGAGGCGCTGGCTGCTGTGATTGGCACAGATGTGCCGGTGGCGGTCTTCCCGGCGGGAACGGGCAATCTGCTCTCGGTTAATCTCGGCATTTCTAAAGATCCGGCGGAGGCAGCGGATGCAGCTCTCTTTGGCCGGCGGCGGAAATTAGATTTGGCCCGCATTTCGTTTGATACTGGCGAGCCTAAATACTTCGCGATCATTGCAGGAGCAGGTTTCGATGCAGAGATGATCGCCGGCGCTGACCGCAAGGCCAAGGATCAGCTTGGATTGCTGGCTTATGTATGGGCAGCCGTCAAGAATATTAAGAACCAACCGGTCCGCGCTTCCGTCCAACTCGATGGATCTCGCGTCATTCGCAGACGTGTGAAGTCGGTGATGGTAGCAAATATGGCTCACCTCCAAGGTGGTTTTGAACTCATACCAGGTGCGCAACCTGATGATGGCGTGCTCGACATCGCCTTGCTTAAAACCGAGCGGTTGAGCGAGTGGCTGAGACTTATCTCCAGTGCCGTTACTCATAGATTACATGAAAGTGTTGAGATGGAGTATTACAAGGCACGTACTATCAAGGTCGACCTGGGTTATGCGCAGGCCGTGGAATATGATGGGGAAGCGGCCGGCGAAACGCGCTCCTTCACCGTGGAAATCGTGCCCGACGCCGTGACCATCATGGTGCCAAAGGCGGCGGAGATCTAGTAATTCCCTCCAGATTCGCAAGGCACGATTATTTGTGACCATTCCTGTCACAACCTCCTGCTATAGTAGTTATGTTGAAGCAACCGCGTAGCAAGGAGTACGTTATGGCACTGTTTGGCAAGCTTGAGGGCAACAACATTGAAACCAAGGCACCTGTGGCGCGCCCGTTCTGGCACCAATTACTCGTCATCCCCGAGGCAACCCTGCTGCTGGCAATGTTGATTATTGGCTGGGCCTTCAACTTCCCAGTGTTCATTAGTTTGCTGATTGTATTAATTATCGGCGTTTTCGTAGTGCGGTTGCTTTTGTTATCGACGGCAACCCAGCGTTTGCAACGGGGTGCGTATGGCCAAGCTGACCGTTTGTCGGGGATGGCATTGCGCATGAATCCTTGGTCGGTCGATACGCTCCACGTCCATGCTCAAACCTTTGTGATGCGCGGCGATGATATTCAGGCTGAACCCTTTCTGCGCCGGGCTATCGCGCTGGCTCCGCAGCAGCATACCGTTCACGCGACGATGACGGCTGTACTGTTGGAACAGGGTGAGATTGAACAGGCACAGGTGCTACTAGAGCAGTCACGCCAAGGCGAGCAGCTGTCGCCGGCGGCGGTGCAGCAACTCGCTTGGTATACCTTGCATGTCGAAGGCAACCCGCTGGGTGCGCAACTTTTGGTAGAAGGAGCCTACCCCGAACAGCTGGCCGAGCCCATCGCCGTGGCTTTACTGGTAACGCTCGCCGAGAGCGAACTGGCCCTACACAACACCACGGCACTGGAGCGCACGCTTGGCAAAATTAACCAACGCTTGCCGCTCTGCCCACCGCCCCAGCAGGCAGAGTTGCACTTTCACCTGGGACGGTTGGAAGGTGCCATGGGCCGCGATGCACGGGCCCACTTCCGCCAGTGCGTCGCGCTTGACCCGCAAGGGCGCTATGCACGCCAAGCCTGGCGCAACGCGATTGGCAACACGACGCTGGACGATGTCGCATAGCAAACCCAAGCACGAAGGAAGGCTCCGCTGGGTGCAGCGGAGCCTTTTCATCTACGCATTCCACACAGTTTCATCATAGGGCGGCAGTTCGCAGCGCAACGGCCTATTTTCACGCTCGGAAAAGGCGAACTCCGCCTGGAGCAGCTCTTGCAGTTCACGCGTTCCTTCGTAGATGATCGCGCCACGGCTGTTACGGAGATAGCGCTCGACCGGGTATTCGTCACTGTAACCATAGGCACCATGGATCTGGATCGCATTATTCGCAGCCTCGAAGCTCTCAACCGTGGCGTGCCACTTGGCCAGCGTCGTCTCACGACTATTGCGGATGCCTTGATTCTTCATCCAGCCCGCCCGGTAGCAGAGCAAGCGGGCTGTTTCCAGATTCAAGATCATGTGACTGATCATACGCTTGACCAACTGGTGGTCGGCGATTGGCACGCCGAAGGTTTCGCGCTCTTTAGCATAGCGCAGCGAAGCTTCGAGCGAGGCCTGGATCAAGCCGGTCGCGCCGGTGGCAACGGTATACCGGCCATTGTCTAACGCCGTCATCGCAATCTTGAAGCCTTCGCCCTCTTCGCCCAGCCGGTTGGCGACCGGCACCCGTACATTATCGAAAACGACGCTACCGGTATTACCAGCACGCACGCCCAGCTTGCCATGGATGGGCTGCGTCTGAACACCTTCCATGGTGCGCTCGACGATAAAGGCGGTCATGCCTTGTTGCCGCTGCCCTTTGTCGGTATAGGCCACGACCAGAAAATGATCGGCGATATCGGCCAGCGAGATCCAGGTTTTTTCACCATTCAGCACGTAGTGATCGCCCTCAAGCACGGCCGTCGCTTGCATAC
>JBBRHB010000222.1:0-7802 GCA_038223355.1 Chloroflexales bacterium | reverse complement strand
GTGTTTCTCGATGGGCAGGGCTTCGCCGGTGAGGGCGGACTGATTAAGGAACAGGTCTTTCGCCGATAGCACCCGTACGTCGGCCGGTACCATATCACCGGCGGCCAGACGAATCACGTCGCCGGGCACGACCAACTTGAGCGCGACTTCCGCCCCCTTGGCGTCGCGCACCACGGTTGCCGTGTTACTGACCATCGCTTTCAGCTGCTCGGCGGCGTTGTCAGCCCGCAGTTCCTGATAGAACCGCAATACCACGCCCAGCACCACCATCGCCAAAATGACGATGGTCGCCCGCAGATCGCCGGTAAGAAACGACACGGCACCCAGCGCAACCAGCAGAATGACCAAAGGATTTTTGACGTTGCTCAAGAGCCGCATCAGATTTGACTGACGCTTTTCGCGGGCAATCTCATTCGGCCCATACTTCTGCAAGCGCGCAGCGGCCTCGACGGAGGTCAGGCCATCCAATTGCGACCCGAGTGTCGCCAGAACTGTCTCGGTACCCGCCTGCGCTTGTTGGAGTAACTCGTCAGAACGATGGGCGCCCTTATTGGGCGGAAGCTTCACCGGGCGTGGCGACGGCTTCACGATGGCCTTGGGAATTTCCATTCGATAGCACTTTCTGGTAGCTAGCGTGCCCGTAAGGCATTCAAAATCACCGCCACATCGACCACTTCCTGGCACACCGCGCCGATAGCCGGCGGGATCAATCCGGCACTGGCCACAATCATCAAACAAAAGCTTAGACCCAGCCCGGCAAAAATGCTTTGCCGAGCAATGCGCAACGTTCGTTGACCGATCGCAATGGCGTCAGCAACGCGGGCGACGTCGTCGACCAATAACACCATGTCGGCCGCCTCGGCACTAATCGCTGTACCACGTGCCCCCATGGCGATACCGACCGTCGCCGTCGCAAGGGCGGGGGCATCGTTAATGCCGTCGCCGACCATCACAACGGTGCCATACTGCTTAAGCTGCTCGAGCACAACCACTTTCCCCGCTGGCAACACGTTTGCGCGGACATCAGTAATCCCTGCTTCCCGCGCGATTGTCCCGGCGTTCGCGGCACTGTCACCGGTTAACATTACCACCTTGGAGATGCCCAGGGTGCTCAGCCGCGCGATAAGGGCGGGCACGCCGGGGCGTAGACGATCCCGAAAGTGCACGATACCGGCGAGCGTGCCATTAATGCCGATCATGGTTGCCAGCGTGCCCGCCGGTTGCGCCAGCCTGACGGCCTCTACCAGACCCGCGTCGCTAAACTCCTCGGCCAGGAAGCGGGGCGATCCCACCAGGATGTGATCATGGCCGACATCGCCGGCGACGCCCTTGCCCGGCACTTCGCGAAAGTGCGTTGGTAGGGGCAAGGAGCCACAACGAGCCTCGGCTGCCGTGGCCAGCACCTGTCCTAGTAGGTGCGATGACAGCTGCTCGACACTGCCCGCGCGCATGAGTATGCCGTCTGAAGCAAGACCGTCCAGCGGGACGACACGCTCAACTACCGGGCTACCGACCGTTAGGGTCCCAGTTTTGTCAAATACCACGACCTTAGCCGTACCGATGCGCTCAATTGCGCCGCCGCTCTTAACGATAATGCCGGCGCGTGCGGCGCGATTAATGCCGGCGATGATCGCAATCGGCGTAGCCAGGATCAAGGGACAGGGCGTCGCGACAACGAGCACCGCAAGGACGGTGCGCGGCTCGCGGGTGATGAGCCAGCCGATGACGCACATAACCAGCGTAAGCGGCGTGAACCAGACGGCGTAGCGATCGGCCAGCCGCTGAATCGGCGGCTGATCGGCCTGCGCAGCGCGCACGATGGCGACCATTTTGGCATACTGGCTATCGACGCTGCGCCGGGTGGCCGCCATCTCAAACACACCGCCCGCATTGATGCTACCACTCAACAACGCTGCTCCACGCTCAAGTGCAGCAGCCAATGGCTCACCGGTCAGCGCCGAGGCATCGACGTCGGCCTGCTCCGACAGGAGCGTCCCGTCAACCGGCACCAGGTCGCCGGGTCGTACCATCAGGACGTCTCCGACCTCCACCTCGGCGATGGGAATCTCTTCAAGGCTCGCACTCTGTTTGCGGTGCGCGCTGTGCGGTGCCCGCTCAAGCAAGGCCTCAAGTGTGGAGGATGCCCTACGCAGCGCAAAGCGTTCCAGGGCCTCGCCACCACCCTGCATCAACACGATCGTCAACCCGGCAAAATACTCGCGCATGATCAGCGCCGTCACAATCGCGAGCATTGCCACGACGTCGGCGGCGAATGTCCCGCGCAGCATATCGCGGGTGGTGTACCATACGAGCGGCACACCACCGACGGCCAACGCCGTTAGCCAAATGACATCAGCGATGTGAGGCTGGCCGAGCAGCCAGCGCAGAACTGCTCCAGCGAGTAGCCCAAGCAAGCCCAGCAGTGGGACCCAATTCATTTTTATGAAGGTCCAAAGCCGTGTATCCACTGCTGGTATATTCATCACTGAAGCACACTAGCGAGGGAGGCGGATATCAGCCACGTCTGTTCTTGGCCACGCGGGTGGCGGAGCGAGCGGTCGCAGTAGGAGCACTGGGACCTGGGCGCTGCGCATCACCTGCTCAGCAACACTTCCCAGCAGTACCCGCCGCATTCCCGTCCGCCCGTGGGTCGTCATCGCGATCAGGTCAACGCACTGCACTTTTGTGGCCGCCACGATTTCCTCCGCAGGGTCACCGAAACGAACGACCAGCGCGACGGTGAAGCCGGCGGCGCGCAGCGGTTGAGCAGCGACATGCAAGGCATCCTCAAGCTCGGCACGCTCACTCTCTTCTACCTGGATATCATAGATCGGATGGATCGCTGGTTGCCAAGCCCCGGTCGGCGGATAGTTGCTCGCGAGGCGCGGATCTACGAACTGTGGCTCGGGCAACAGCCCGACGCCCACCGGTTCCTCAGCCACCCGAAGCAACGTTACGTGATACTGCTTGGGATCGAGCAGTTGACAGAGGGTCGGTACGATAGCGTCGCTCCACGACGAGCCATCAAGTGGAACGAGAAGATGATGCATGTTCATGGCTTTCTCCTTTGGGAACAGGATTAAGTTTACCCGGCGCTGAACCCTGTACTCGAAGCATACACTTGCCCGCAGTCTGTGGCGGAGAGGAGGCGCAACGGCGGGTAGCAGTTTCTCAACGGTCATCGCCGATCGGACACTCCCCATGATGGTTTGTTATGAAAGCATTGCGGCCCGTAGCGAAGTTAACGCCTCCGAACGGTGCCTATCTGCTATGGTAGAGAAGGAACACATGGTCGTGAGGAGGCCGGTATGAACAATATGATTTTGATGCCCTTGGATGGTTCAACCCTAAGTGAGCAAGCCCTGCCGATGGCGCGAATGCTTGCTCAGCGACTGGGCCTCGTCCTTCACCTTGTCCATGTCCATGAACCTCGCACGACCTGGATCGATAACCTGCCGATGGTTGACGAGGCGGAGGATGCGCAAGACCGGAATGGGGAGGAGCGCTACCTAGCAAGTCTATGTAGCGATGGTGGTGCAACAGACATGGTGCCGACCACTACTACGGCGCTGCTTGACGGATCGCCCGTGCTGGCTCTGCTCAAGGAGATCGACAGGACGCGACCTGAGTTGGTTGTGATGTTGACGCACGGCCGAGGTGGTATCGCTCGCTTCTGGCTCGGCAGCGTCGCCGACCAATTGATACGTGTTAGTCCTGTCCCAGTACTCCTTGAGCGGCCACAGGTTATACAGGATGAGCCGCGGGTACTCCACAACGTCCTCATCCTCCTTGATGGTTCGGTCCAGGCCGAGGCTATTCTGAATGATGTGGTCGCTGCCTTCGAGCCACTGGGTTGCATGTATGTCTTATTACGCGTTGTTGAGCCCCATCTGCCGGTCGGCTACGGTCCGATGGCCTATGGCGAGTACCTTCCGTATACAGTAGAGCCGCATATGATCGCGCTCGCTGAGCAGTATTTGGAAAAGGTGGCTTTACCTTTGCGTGCACGCGGGCTAGCGGTGCGGACGAAGGTGGTCGCCGATGGGTTACCGATTGCAGCTGTTATCTGCGACGCAGCCAGCAGCTGCAATGCGGATCTGATCGCGATGGCGACGCATGGACGAGGCGTGCTCGGACGAACGGTGCTTGGAAGTGTCGGTGATACGATCATTCGCCGAGCGTCCCTACCGGTTCTGGTTTACGGGCCAGCGGTGCGGCATACGCAGCATGAACTAGCGGTCGCTAATGAGGGTGGCAGCACGATCTAAACGGTTCTGCAGCGGGGCTGAGACGACTGGCCCGGCATGCGAAGCAGCAGTATCGGGACGTTGACATCGTGCATCACGTGCAATGCGACACTGCCATCTACGAGACGACGGAACAAGCTCCGCAATCTCCTGATCAGGCTGCCCGGCCTTGACGACCGTGCGGATCGTAATTCCACTCCCATCCAGCCGGGCGGCAATCTGTTGGAGATAGCAGCGTGCCGCTTCCCATGTAGCCTGCCATGTGACTGAGGTTGCAGGAGCGCATTCAGCCGACCAAGCCATCGGTTCGGTATACCCAACATGGGGCGGAGCAATCACTCGCAGGAGGATGATAGCACTGGCGGTCGCCCGGGCGATCGTTAGGGCATGCGGCAGCGCTGTCAGGGACAGCGGTGAGCCGTCGAGCGGGACAAGGATTTCAGTTTGCGTAGATCCTCCTTACATGCGCATTCATCATCTTGATCAGAGCGCGGCAGTGGGCGGGGCGGTGAAAGAGCGACCATCCGTGGTGAAGACTCGTTACCCCGCTGTGGCAAAGGCGAGCCTGGAGCAGCAAACACCGCCGCCTGCGCTGGTGGAGCGGCAGACGATTCGGCAGCTAGCGACCAGTGAGCCCACGGTGAATATCCTGTTACCGCAGGTGATGAAATCTATTCGCCACACTGCGCTGCGCCGGTATATCCTTGGCTAGTAGGCCAATGGGCCGAAAAGGAGAATACATATGCAAGCGCAAGTTGAAAAAGAGGCAAGGAGCGTGCAAGCGCCAGTCGAAAAAGAGGCGCTGAAGGTCAGCGGTGGTCAGCTGATTGACCGCGTCAAGCAGCTCATGCACGAGGGCAACGTCCGCCGCATCGTCATCAAGCAGGACGACAAAACCATCGTTGAATTTCCGCTAACGGTCGGCGTGGTCGGCGTAATGCTCGCACCACCCCTGGCCGCAGTTGGCGCGATCGCCGCATTGATCGCCGACTGTGCGATCGAGGTTGAGCGTGAGCCGGATACCACACCATAGCACGTGTACATCCACAACCGCCTGAGGACACCGGCTGAACCGCTGTGGGTCAGCCGGTGTCCGCGTTCAGTTCACAGGCAATGCGATATTGGAGCACTAGGTGCGCGCTTCGCCGCAATGCTCCTTGACCGTGGTGGGACGGATCGCGTCACAGCTCGGTCTTGCCTATCGTTCCACGAGCGCATGGGCTGCCTCCTCGATTTTGACCAGCGTCTCAGCCCATACGGATGCTCGCTCCACCTCGTCACTCAGCAGCGGACCCTCCTTCCCTTTCACAAAGAAGCTCTCCGGTGGCACAACCAACACAGCACCCATCTTTTGGAACTTCTTGGCTATCCAGTTTGCGGCGGAACCGGTTAGCCAGCGGGGCTGCTGGAGGCGGGTATCAAAGCAGGCGACCCCCAGGCCGCGCAGCTGTCCGGCCGAGACTACTGAGAGCAAGGACTGGAGCGATCGCGTTGGTTTCCAGCCCTGCGTCGGGCTCCCCACGACGAGCAGGTCTACGTCCTGCAAGTCGAATGGCTGGTTGGGATCACCATGGACAACGTGTACCTGTCCAAAAGTACGCAGCGTGTCGGCAATTGCTCGGGCGATCCGCTCGGTATTACCATATTGTGAATCGTAGACGACGATGGCATTCATCTTTTCCTCCTTGATTACGGCTTCTTAGATCAGGATACGCCGCTCAGCGCCCTGGTAGACAGGGCATATAACAGGCCTCCTTGCGCACCTCCCTAAAGTATTGCGCGAGCCGAATGTGTCGTCCGTTCCTCGGTACAACGGTGAAGAGATCGTCACCGGTAGGTGCCCGATCTCTTCACGCCGTGGCAGTGATCGACACCAGTACCGTTGAGCGAGCGCCTTGTTGCGTCACACCGAGATGAAGCATTTGAACATCCCCCCTGGTCACATCGATCACTGCATATTCCCCGTGCTGGAGTGCACCGGGATTGATCAAGCGTGTACCGGCGAACTCTGCACTCCGCGGGCGACTGCCTGTACCCCCATACAACACCCACGCCGGCTGATAGCGCCGAATAGCAGCGGCGACCGCTGTTGCTCCAGTTGCGGCATGCTCTTGCGGACCGACCGATTCACCGAGCGGTGCCGTCGCAAAGAGCAAGATGCGTTGCGGCAGATTCCAGAGTCTGGGGCGGACGCGTGCCACGTATTCAAAGGCAGCGGTGACTTCTTTTGCCGGATACTCCAGCATGGTCCATTCACCTTGTGCCGGTGAGATCGAGCCACCCAATCCTGCAACGACGGTGTCGGCGCTCAAAGCTGCTGCTGTGCCATGCACACTCATGATCGGGGCTAATCCTTGATAGCGACCACGCGCCGCATCGAGCGCTGCGAGATCATCGTGGGCACCCGGGATGATATAGATGGGCAAGCCACCTGAACCTAGTAACGCGAACACGTCCGCGTAGGTCATTTCTTCTGCGGCAATCTCGTCTTCGACCGCGTTGGCAAGGGACCACGGCAGAGCGCCGACAATCGCTTCAAGCACGGCAACTTCTTGGCGGGCTGCCGTCACGACGAGGTCACCAAGGACCACGACAGCATCAACATTCTGCCCGCCAGTTATCTGCAGAACCGCTTGTAATTGGTCCAGCTGGCCAGCGACATCGTTGATTAACAGGACCTTCATTGTGAACCCCTCCTCATTACACGGTTACCACCTAGGTCTACCATACTGCCAAATGCGCTCCCAGAACGAAGAGGCTTCTTCACCCAGCGTTGCACTTTGACGATCAGTAGAACGTTGATGACTACCTGCTGGTGGGCGTGCTGGGATTGCCACCATGCGTGATTAACCCTCTGCACACAGCAGCATGGAACGGGTCTATGCTCGAAGCACAACCCACTGATGCATGAAAGGAGAAAGCAAGACGTCCTGATGGAACAGCCGCCGACGAAGGTAAGGAACGATTGCTGCGGCACGCAGCCATGAGGTTAGGTGCTACTCCAAACCCAATCACGGATCTCGGGCAGATCCTCAAAATGCTCACGAGAATAGCCTTGCGCCTTCGTCAACAGCGAGGTGCACTCGTCGATGAGCGTCGGCGCTCGATCCTGGATGCGGGGCGAGCGCCGGAGCGCCATGATACACAGATGGTAGCGGCTCATGCCATTCAGCATCACCATGTCGAAGGGCGTGGTCGTGGTGCCCTGCTCGTTAAAGCCCCGCACATGAAACCGCTGGGCGTTGACTCGGCCATGAACGATCTCATGGATCGCGCGCTGATAGCCATGGAAGGCGAAGACCACCGGCTTGTCGGCGGTGAACAGCTCGACAAAGCGCGTTTCACTCATGCCATGCGGGTGATGTTCACGCGGAAACAAGGTCATCAGATCGACAACATTAACCACCCGCACCTTCAACTCTGGCACATGTTGGCGTAACCACCACGCTGCCGCGACGACTTCCAGCGTTGGGGTATCGCCCGCCGCTGCCAGGACTACATCCGGCTCTGCCCCGCCATCATTACTGGCCCACGCCCAAATAGAAGCACCGGCAG
>JBBRHB010000221.1:0-7833 GCA_038223355.1 Chloroflexales bacterium | reverse complement strand
ATTGTGCGGGTGGCGAACGCCGCGACCAACGGCGAGCTGGACTTGCAAAGTTTCGTGCAGCGTTTGGCCCTCTATCTAACGAACTGGCAAGCCACGACCTTTCTGATCGGCGAGTTCCTGCAGAATGATCTGCATAACAATCCCCTGCTCACGGTGGCCGATGGCATCGTCACACTCACCCAGGACACTCATCGCAACTCCGTCGTGCGCAAGCTCCAGGTCCTGAAGTTGCGCGGGCTGGCTCCGATGCAGGGGCTGCACACCTTCCGTATCACCGCGGCCGGCCTCCAAGTTTACCCGCGCATGAGCATCTCGCTTGATGAGGAGGACCGTGTGCGGCCTCATGGCCGGGCTGCGACCGGTGTGGCCGGCTTAGACGCACTCGTGGATGGTGGCATACCCAGGGGGGACGCGATCCTTGTCAGCGGCCCGTCCGGCACCGGCAAGTCCGTTTTGGCCGCCCAGTTCATCGCCGCCGGCGTGGACCAGGACGAGCCGGGGGTCATCGCGGTCTTCGAGGAACATCCTAAAGAATATCTGCGGCGGGCCACCGGTCTCGGCATCGACCTGGACGCCATGGAGCGCCAGACTGCGCTGAAAATGATTTATATCCGGCCGCTAGATCTGTCACCGGACGAGACGCTCGACGCCATTCGGACGGCGGTGCAGGAGATCCACGCGCGACGGGTGGTGATCGACTCCCTGTCGGGCTTTGAACTCGCGCTGGCGCCGGGCTTTCGGGAAGATTTCCGCGAGTCGTTATATCGCTTGGTCGGGGCTTTAACGGGCAGCGGCATTACGGTGCTGATGACGATGGAGATCGAACAGAATGCTAACGACCTGCGCTTCAGCCCCTACGTGGTCTCCTTCCTGTCCGACAATATCATCCTGCTGCGCTATATCGAACTTGAGGGGCAGCTCAGAAAGAGCATCGTAGTCGTCAAGATGCGCAACAGCGGCCACAGCAAAGCGCTCACCCTCTATGACATCACGGCACATGGCATGGTCGTCCGCCAGTCCCTGCAGGAGTACCAGCGCATCGGAACCGGTTCGCCTGAGCGACGGGACGAGGCGGAAGCACCGAGTTATCCCGGCTTGACCGAGCCGGAGATGGATCTGCTGCGCGCGCTGGTTGAAGTGGGGCCGGCTCCGGCTGGGGTAGTGGGCCAGCGCTCAGGGCTGCCGGAGGGCGCCCTCCTCACGGTCGCGCTTGACCGCCTGGTGGCGCTGAACTATGCGGTCCTCCAGGACGCCAATACGACGGTCTATCGGGCCGTTGCCCAGCCGGAACGGTAGTCGTGGGAGCAGCCAATGACAGATCATGAAGTGGACCGTCGTAGGTGGGTGGCAGCCCGATCTGGGGCACCCGTGCAAATGTGGGAGGTCAACGAACAGTTGCTGCTTGGCAGCCTGCGTGAATATGACCTGGCCAACCAATTCCAGCGCCAACTCGTCTTCAGTCGCGCGATTGCGGAGAGTCTCGCCGAAGGGGTTTGTGCGATCGATCAGGCCGGCATGATTACCTTTGTCAACCCGGCGGCGGAGCGGCTGCTGGGCCGGCCCGAAGCCGAGCTGCGTGCGCAGGATGCGCAGGCCATCCTGTACGGCGTGTCCAACAGCTCTGCCTCGTCCCCACTCCTAGACATCCTCCAGTCAGGTTCAACCTACCGCAACGACCGGGCGCTGTTTCGCCGTAAAGATGGGACCACCTTCCCGGTTGTGTACTCCGTGGCGCCTTTGATTGTCGACGCGCAGGTTATGGGGGCGGTCGTAGCCTTCGATGACCTGACGGAGGTGCAGCGTCTCTACCAAATGCAGGAAGAATATCTTGCACTCCTGTCCCATGATCTGCGTACGCCCCTGACAATGATCCTCGGCTATGCCCAGTTGCTGGTGCGGCAGCTGCAGGAGGCGGCTCTGGAACGCGCGGCGCGCGACGCCGAGGCCATTGTCACAAGCGGCGCGCGGATGAATCGCTTGATCCAAGACGTGCTGGATCGTAGCCGGCTATCGGCCGGCCATACAGAGTTGCGCCTGGTGTCCGTCGACCTCGTCCAGTTGGTTACGCGTAGCATTGACCAGAATCTACTCCCGGCCGAGCGCGCGCGGGTAGAGCTTGAGACCGTGGCGCAGCTCCCGGTCGTCGCGGACCCGCTCCAAATGGAGCGCGTCATCGTCAACCTGCTCACCAACGCCTGCAAATTCTCATCACCCACCGCTCCCGTGCTGGTGCGGGTCTTCAAGATAGAGCGTGACGCGATGCTCTCCGTCACGGATCAGGGCGTTGGCATCGGCCCCGAGGATCTGCCGCACCTGTTCGAAAAGCACTTTCGCGCTGCTACGGCCGGTACGGTCGCAGGCAACGGCCTGGGCCTATATGGCAGCCGCCTGATTGTCGAAGCCCACGGTGGTCGCATCTGGCTACAGAGCGCTGTGGGCACGGGCAGCACCTTTCTCGTCTCGCTGCCGGTGAGCGAGCCATCATCGAACGATCCCAGCCAGACAGACGAGCATACTGGAGCTGTTGGCAGCTGACTATTCAGGCCGCCGCTTCATATACAGCTCTCCTATTCGCCGAGCACCTGACGAACAAAATGTATACTGAGGTCAACGAGTGCCGGCGCTCGACTGTAGTTAAGCGCGTGCGGTGCACCGGGAACCACACTGAGACGCCCATCTGGCAGCAGCCCAACGAGTTCCTCGACCCAGCGCTGCGGCACGATCGGATCCTGACTCCCGCGGACGATCAGCGTCGGCATCGGCATTGCCGGCAGCTTCTCTTCGATACGGTCAATCAACGCATAGTGCAGCGTTCGCAAAAACTCAATCGCGCCACCTTGTAGGAAGCCGAGCAACTGGCACGCGAACATCGTTGGTCGCTCCAACGGAATATCCAGCGTCAAGCGCCCCGCCTCCGCTAAAGGCGTTCGTGCCACGCGGTCCATCGTCGGTCCGGTCAGAATGGCCGCTGCGACCCTGTCGGGCGCACGTGCCGCCACCTCTGCAACCACTTGGCAGCCCAACGAGTTCCCCAGCAAAATCGCACGCGGGATCGCCAGTTCATCAAGGGCGTGCAACAGCGCGGAGCCAAGCTCCCGAATATCAAGCACCTCCGCCGGATGGCCACTCCAGCCGAAGCCCGGCAGGTCGGGAATGTAGACCGCCCGGTCGGCTGCGAGCAACCTGCCCGTCGGGAGCATATACAAACTGGAGACGAGCAAGCCATGCACTAAAACGTAGGGGATGCGCTTGCTAGCCTGCGGCTGCTCCGATATGCGAACGTACATGGGTAATCCGTCAACCGGGATGGTCCGTGCTGTAAAGCCGTGCATTAATCGCTGCATGCCATAGTATAGCAAGCACTACACCACCTGTTCCTCAGCCACGTCTCGCTGCTATGTACCGATCCTGTACTGCACTCATCGGCATACTTCCTGTATTCCTTCAATCCTGTAGCCCGAACGCATCACGGATTGCTGCGCGCTGCGAACGGTGGACCGTCCGCGCCAGGGCTTCAGGTGTCTGGGGTCGACGCTGCTCCAGCCACCAATGCACCAACGCGATCTGCGCCCCCGCCAGATAGTTTGCCAGCACATCAAGCGGGACGGTGCTGTCGTCTTCGGTAAAGGCGGCACGTAGCCTCACAAACGGACACATTCCACACTTTGATTATTGACGTTCATCCGCGAAACGCAGTAATCTGTGGAAGGAACGTTGCAAAGTATACGGGGAGCAACAACTATGTCGCAAACTCACGGGAAACCCGACCGCGGATCCGCTCCCAGCACACCAGGCTGGGTGAAGATGTTTGGGATCATCTTCATCGTCCTGCTCGTGCTGGTTGTCATCCTGCACCTCACCGGCCATGGCTTTGGTAGCCACATGCACATGTTGATCAGAGAACACGGGGTGCAACGGCTATGATCATGACACCGGGCCTCCGCAAGGTCGCGCTCACCGCGCATGTCACCTCTTCGCTCGGCTGGTTTGGCGCGGTCGCCGCCTTCCTGGCACTCGCCGTCGCCGGTCTGACCGGCCAGGATCCTCTGATGGTGCGCGCCGCCTATCTCACGATGGGGTTGACCACGCGGTTCGTCATCATCCCGTTCGCCTTTGTCTCGCTCCTCAGCGGAGTTGTCTCGTCACTGGGTACCACGTGGGGTTTGTTCAGGTACTATTGGGTCCTGTTGAAACTCCTGCTCACCATGTTGGCCACCATCGTCTTGCTAGTACACACGCAGCCAATTGACCTCCTGGCAGGCGTAGCGGCAAAGACGACCGTGATCAGCGCCTCACTCCACAGTCAGCAACTCCTGATGGTGAACGCCTCCGCTGCCGCCCTGGTGGTGTTGCTCGTGCTTACTGTGCTGTCGGTGTACAAGCCGCGGGGTATGACTCCGTACGGCTGGCGCAAGCAGTATGGGCAGCGTAAAGGCATCGCAGCCATAGATGCAGCGACCCACAGCAGGTCAGGCTAGAGATATGCCGATGTGCAACATACGCTATCCCTGCTGCCACCCGCTGACCGCAATCGATGGAGCTATGTAGGTTGCACATCTTAATGATCAAAAACACACCGAGCATGATAAAGTGATAAGGCGTTTGCTAGTGTCTCTGCCACCGATACAAGGAGGTCCAGATGGAACGCACGCCAAACCCGTCCGCGCAGGTCCCAAGATCCGCACGAGGAGCTGTCCCGCTCGTGCTGCTATCGCTGCTGCTCTTGGTGTCGATGTTGCTGATACCACGCACAGCAACTGCGGCGACGAGGCCCGATCTTGGAACCGCAGCCAGTTTCGGCGTACTCGCTGCGACGACCGTTACCAATACCGGCTCAACCGTTGTGAATGGCAACCTTGGTGTAAGTCCGGGGAAGACCGTCACCGGCTTTCCGCCCGGCAGCGTGACCCCGCCAGGGACGATCTACGCTGGCGGTCCAGTTGCCGTCCAAGCCCAAAGTGACGCTCACGTCGCCTATAACGATCTTGCCGGTCAAGCCTGCAATCTCAATTTGACCGGTCGGGATCTCGGCGGTCTGACTCTCACACCAGCGGCATATTGTTTCTCCTCGGCCGCCCAATTGACGGGACAAGTCATCCTCAACGGCCAGGAGAATCCTAATGCGGTCTTCGTCTTCCAAATTGGAGGCACTCTCAGCTCAGCGAGTGGTGCCAGCGTATCACTGACCAATGGCGCGAGTCCGTGCAATGTCTTCTGGCAAATAGGCAATTCAGCGACGTTGGGCACGGCCACGAGCTTTGTGGGAAACGTCCTAACACTAACGTCCATCACTCTCGCGTCCAACACTACGGCGCAGGGCGGCCTCTACGCCTTGAACGGTGCCGTGACCTTAAATACGAATACCATTACTCTTCCGGCGTGCAGCACACCACCAAAGACGCCAACAAGTACCCGTACTAGCCGTCCGACCAATACTAGCACCCCGACCGGCCGGCCAACTAGTACCAGCACCCCAACGCAGCAGGCCACAAGCACCCCGACCCACACGCCCAAGTCGGGCATTCTTAAGGTCTGCAAGACTCTGGCACCAGGTACGCCGCCACCACCGCCAGGGAGCGTCTTTACCTTCCGTGTGATCGGCGCTTCCCCATCCGTCGCTAACTTCAACGTGGCACCAGCCACCTGCCATCCCGTTGCCGTTAGCGCTCCGAGCGGTTCGGTCGTCGTCCAGGAACTGCCCTTCGCCAGCTATCAGGTCTCCGGTATCGTCTTCGATGCTGGTACCGGCAGCGTTGACGTAGCCAACGGTCGCGCCACCGCCAACATTGTCTCCGGTAAGGACACCGAGATCACATTCATCAACAGCCTTACAACGCCCTAAGTAGTCGAGGAGCAGGGCCGGGGAGCACATACCCCGCCCCTCTCGTCTGCCCTAGGACCCAAACGCGGCCTTGAGTTGGCCTGCCGCTTCATCCACTGCTTGCTTAGCCTTGTCAATGATGCCTGACATCGAGAAGAACTCGTGGGTCACACCGGTGTAGCGTGTGGATTTGACCGCAATCCCGGCATCGCGGAGGCGCTGCGCATACGCTTCACCTTCGTCACGGAGCGGATCGATTTCGGCCGTGATCACAGTTGCGGATGGCAGCCCCTGCAAGCTCTTCGCCTGCAACGGCGATGCATAGGGATTGTGGCCATCCGCGGGGCGCCGCAGGTAGTAGCTCCAGAACCACTCCATCGCGCCCTTGCTCAGCGGTACCGCCATGGCGTTTTCTTGGTACGACGCCGTGTCGAACGCGTAGTTGGTAATCGGATAGATCAGCATCTGGTGCACTGGCATCGGCGCACCGCGATCGCGTGCCATCAGCGCGACGACCGCTGCTAGGTTGCCGCCGGCACTTTCGCCGCCGACCGCCACACGCTTGGGATCGGTACGGATCGAGGCAGCATTGTCCATAACCCATTTGTAGGCCGCGAAAGCGTCCTCCGGCGCTGCCGGGAATGGATACTCGGGGGCCTGCCGGTAGGCCACCGAGACGACCGCACAGTTGGCTGCGTTCACGAGTGCCCGGCACGACGAGTCATAGGTGTCGAGGTTAGCGATGACCCAGCCACCCCCATGAAAGTAGACCAGGGTGGGAAACGGACCCGGCCCGGCTGGCTGGTAGATCCGGATCAGCAATTGCTGGCCATCACCGCCGGGAATCAAGCGATGCGCGACGTTGCCGACCAACTCCACACACGGTTTGCCCAAACGGGTCGCGACACTCAGCACGGCCAGCGTCAGCGGCACTCCGCCCGAGCGGGCATTGAACGGCGTCATGTCTGGGATTTTGGGAGCTTGCAGCGACATCAGTTCGCTTACAACCGCCTGCATCTGCAGATCGGGCGTCCCTGCCATGGGCAGGCTCAGGTTTGCCGTTGAGCTGGTTGTCGTCCCGACAACGGATGATCGCGCTGCAGCCAGGGCAGGTTGGAGCAGGGCGTCGCCGGCAGTAGCTGCGGCAAGACTAACTCCGGCCAATTTCAGAAAGTTCCGACGGGATGGGGGTGTACGCATGCTGAGCCTCCGAATATGACGAACAGGGCCAGGAAACCATACCCAGCACGCCGGGCTCCCGTTCAAAACGACTGCCGGCATCCGTGCCGGCCTAGATACCATCTGCAACATGTGGACCAGCATTATAAGCAAGCCTGACGGCGGGGAGCGCGCTGGCTCCCGTTTCATGACCTGCTGGTGCTTGTGTAGGACGCGCTTATTATGGATGCAGGTTTGGATTTTCGACGAGGAGACCCTCGGCGTGGGCCGCCGTGAGGAGATCGTCGTCAGCTGCCACAAAGGTCAACCCTAGGGAGGAGGATACTTGTCGTTAACGCCGTCGCGAGCTGCACAGCATCGTAGCCCCGCAGGCGATGCCGCTGCGTGAGATGCATGGCACGATCCATCAGGGCAACACTCATCGCGATCGCGTGGTACTCGGTGGTGGTATGGCGCGCAAGCAGTCGAACCAAGGCATCGCGCTCCCCCATCGTGAGGCCAGTGCCGGCACGCTGTCGCGCCGCCAGTGCCGCCGCAACCTCGACCCGGGTGATGTATGTCTGCCACGACAATGGTGTGTGCCGCCGCAGGGTCGGTAAGTGACCCAATCCACCCACTGCCGGTCTCCGTCAGGTACCGTTTCACCAGCGCGCTCGAGTCGATGAAGAAGCTGCTCATGCCCTCGGCCCACACAGCTCCTCAATAATCTCGCTGAGTGGTTTGCCTCCCACGCGGTCAAGTATTGCTCGAGCTTCTTCAAGTGTCAGGGTCGACTCCGCGCTCAGTTGTTGCATCGCGGGCGTCGGGTCAGCGAGGAGGCCCGCGGCGCGCAG
>JBBRHB010000220.1:0-7836 GCA_038223355.1 Chloroflexales bacterium | reverse complement strand
ACCACTAAGCAAGCGTACGACATCTGATCGGTCACCTAAGAAGCGCACGCGGTTGGCCAGACCCGTCTCCACAACCTCGCTGCGAAGTTGCAGAGCGTACTCCGGAAAGAAAGCGTCATGCCCACCAATAATAACGAACTGCGCCCGTGGCTCGCGTTGGGCCAGCAGCGCTGCCATAGCGATAAAATCTTCGACCCGCTTTTTCGGATCGAGCCGCCCGACCCAACCTACCAGCAGCGCGTCGTCGTCCAGGCCTAATTCCTCGCGAACGAGTGGCCGTTGCAGTGGATCAAACTCGGCGGGATCTACCATACTTGGAATTTCGAGCGCACGCGCAGGCGGCAGGACCGCCGCTGCGGCATCGCGAATCGTCCGGCACACGCCAACGTAGTAGCTGGTATGATGCTTAGGTGTCATTGTGACCTCGTTCACCAGACCGCCATGCTCGATCAAAGGCGGGGGTGCTGCTACCAGATCTAGAGCCGCATAAATATCGGGAACACCCTGCGAGGCCACGATGACATCCGGCCGCTCCTGCTCGATCCAGCGCACAAGGTAGGCAATAGTGTCCTCGTAGGAAAGCGTGTAAGGGGTCGTATCGACGGTGACACCTAGCTGCCGCAACTGCGCATGCGTTTGCTCAGGCATCAGAGGATTACGAAAACATGGGATCACCGTCAGGCGATAACGGTCACGGGGCAGGTGGGTCGCCAGCAGGCGCACCTCCGTCTCCTCGCCGCCGACCACGAGCCAGGCAAAAACCCACAGAATGTGCATACAGCGCTCGCTATTCGTTCACGGCGAAGACCGCTTGCAACACATGCCGCCGCCGTTCAGCGAGGGCCGTGATCAGAGGACCGGCGTCTTCCAGCGGGATCACATCCGTCACCACATGCTCGCGGATCGCCGCACCATGGCTACGGAGAAGATCGAGAGTCGCGTCGGCTAAGCGACCTTTGTGCCATTCGTGAGCCAAGCCCCGTGGGACGCGGTTGATTTGTGCACAAACAATCCGAAGACCATTGTGATGAAACTCTTCGCCCAGCCGCAAGTTAGCCATACCGCCCTGGTAAAACGAGAGGTCTATAACCGTACCCTGGGGCCGCAAAGACTGGAGCGATTCATGGAGCGCGCTGTCCTGCGCACGGCACTGAAATACAATATCAGCACCGCGCTCGCCATCATGCCAGCGACTTTTACACCAGCGCCAGGCCGGTGTTTCACCCGTGTTGATCGGTAACAGCCCCAGCCCTTCAGCAGCCTGAAGACGTTCGGGCGTGGCGTCGGCCACCGCGACCTCGCGTGCCCCGAGCGTTTTAGCGAACAAGCCAGTCAGCAGGCCAACCACGCCGCCACCCATAATGAGCACATGCTTATCGCGAATGCCGGCACCCAAGGCAGGCACGAGCGGTCCCAGCACGTCAGCATCCGCATGCAAAATGCCATTTGCACAGATCGGCCCCATTTGTGTTACATAAATCCCTAGCAGCGGGTCCATATCGCGTGGCAGCACACGAAAGAAATCCCAGAACGCATTGGCCGTGTGACCCGTTTTATGGCCATACATCATGGCGACGACGTCGCCTTCCTGCACGGCCGGTGTACGAGAGGCCACGCAGCGACCGACCTCCATATAACCGACGAACGAGACCGGGAATTCCGTAGACGCCGCCTCGGACTTGAACAAGCCGAGCACATCATCCCAATGACTATGCAGATATGGATTGGTGCCTTTATAGAAGGTAAGCTCGGTCCCGGCCGATAAACCGGTATATAAGGTCGCGAGGCGAAATTGCCCCTGACCGAGCGGTCCTTCCTCATAGTCAACCAGCCCGACCTCACCTCGGTTTGGGAAGCCGAGGCTCCATATCTTAAAGTGCTCGGACGGATGAGGATTGGCTTCTCGCCACGGAGCACGCTGGTTATTCGTCATTTGGTTGCCTCAACCGCTAAAGCCCGACCCTCGACCGCAGAGCGCGTTGCCAGGGTGGTGATGCGATGCGTCTTCAAGGCTTCGCCATAGGTAGCCCGAATGGCCGACGAATCGCCGGAGCGCACGGCATCCAAGAAGGTGCGGGCTTCGCGCACAAAGGCGTCGCCCTGTGTCTGGTGTTCTTGTTTGGAGTCCGGCCCGTCGGCAATATAGATGCGGGATTCACGCAGTTCAAGGCCGAGCCCCTCGCCAAACAGATGCAAGCCGATGCGGTAGGGATAATCGAGCAAGCAGGTTGAGGCCAACTGAGCGACCGCTCCGCTGTGAAACGTCAAGGTTGCCGTGCTGACGTCAGCGACATCCGCGTCGGGGAAGGCAGGGCGGTCGATGCGGCTGGCCGTGCCATATACCTTTGTTACGTCACCGATTAAGTAGCGTGCCAGATCGAAAATATGGGTGGTCTGCTCAACCTGCTGGCCACCGGATTGTGCCTGTTTGGGCCACCAGCTTACCGGCGGTGTCGAGTCCATCCAATAACCGAGCGCAAGGCGCGCAGGACGCTTTTGTAACAATTCTTGGGCACGCTCGACAATATCAAGATAGCGCCAATGATAGCCGACGGCCGTAATGAGACCGGCTTGCCTGACGCTCTGCGCAATCGCTTCGGCAGCTTCCCATGTGGTAGCCAACGGCTTCTCAACGAAGAAAGGCAGCTTATGGGCTACGGCATAGCCTTCGGGCTCACCATGCACGAAGGGTGGCACACAAATCCACAGGGCCTCCGGATGCTCACGCTCGATCATCTCCTGGTAGTCGCGGTAGCCACGACATCCATAGCGCGTTGCGTATTCTTGGGCGCGTTCAAGCGCGACATCGGCAACACCAACGATGCGCACATCGTCCATACTTCGCAAATTATCTAAGTGCCGACCTGAAATATTGCCTGCGCCAATACAGGCGACGGTGATGGTCATACTGTTACTCCTGTGCGCCGTTCGGCGGCAAAATGGTGGTGCGTTGGATAGCGCTTGAGCGCATCTTCATCAAGAACTTCATCATAGAGTTCCATCGTCGCAGCGGCCATATGGTGCGCGCTATAACGGCTGCGAATTAACGCCGGTCCCGGACGTCCGAGCTCTGCCCGCAGGACGTCGTCCGCCAGCAGGCGTAGCACGGCTTGCGCGAGCGCAGGGCTATCCTCGGATGCCGATAAGAGACCTGTGACTTCGTGCTCAACGATGTCGCTCACACCGGGTACCGTTGTACCAATGACCGGCGTCCCCAGTGCGAGAGCTTCCAATGCGACGAGCGGGAGCCCTTCAAAGCGTGACGGCATGACGACCGCCGTTGCGGCTCGTAGCAGTGCCGGTACACATGCACAGTGCTCAAGCCAAGTGATCGCAACGTCAACACCTAATTCTTGACTCAGCCGCTTCAACTGAAAGGCATTTTGCCCTTGGCCGACGATCACAAAGCGTGCGTCAGGTCGCTCCATGAGAATGTGCGGCATGGCAAAAAGTAATACATCAAGGCCTTTCTGCTCTTCAAGACGTCCCATCGACACGAATACGGGTGTATCTGTTGGCAGCGCCAGCCCTTCCCAAACGGCTGTGATCTCTGCCGGTGATGGGAACGCCGGGATGTTGATGCCGTTTAAAACCGTCCGTACCTTCTCGGCGGGCACGCCGTGCTGGACGAAGCTATGGTAGGCCGACGCAGAAACGGCGACCAAGCGGGCCACCTTGTTGGTCACAAACCAGTGCTCTAGGCGATTGGCCGGATCAGTGACCAAATAGGGCAAATGCTCAGTGCGGACCGATAGAATCCCGGCGCGGCGAGCCGCCCACGTACCCCAATTCCCTTCCCAGCCAACGCCCGCATGGGTATGGATCATATCGAACGCGTGGCTCTTGAGGTAAGCCACCAGCGCATCGAAATCACGCCCGGCGTTGCGCACGGTCAGTAGGGTACAGGGGATATCAAGGGCTCGAGCCTGTTCATATAACGGGGAATGCTTCAGCTTGCGCGGCAGCACAAGGTGTGAAACGTAGCGCTGGGGATCAAGGTGTTGCATCTGATTTAACATCACTGTGCCCATGCCACTAGGGCAGGCGGAGTCGGTAAAGAATAGGACCTTCGTGGGCACCACAACCTCCACATGGTAAGCAAGCTCATTTGAGACCACGAGACAAACGCGCAACACCGCTACTGGAGCCCTTGACAGAGAGCAAGATAAGGGCCAAGGTCACGCTGGTGGCCTCTTGGTTGCACAAAAAGCCCGGCTCGCACCAAAGGCGATCCGGGCTTCAGCAGACGAAAACTCTTGCTACTAAACCGCCACCTCGTCGCTGACATGTTCATGCGCATGATACGACGAGCGCACTAACGGGCCCGACTCGACCCGCTTAAAGCCACGCTTGAGCCCCTCGGCTTTGAGCAGCGCAAACTCTTCGGGCGTGTAGTAGCGATCAAGCGGCCAATAAGACTGGGTCGGTGGCAAATATTGACCGATGGTTAGCACATCGACGTCAACGCTCCGCAGGGCATCTAGCACCTCAATGATCTCGGGGATCGTCTCGCCAGCACCCACCATCAAGCCGCTTTTCGTCCGCATGTGGGGATCGAACGTCCGCGCGCGACCCAAAAGTTTAATAGACTGGTCAAAGGTCGCCTTGGGCCTGAAGCGCGGAAAGATCCGGCGCACGGTCTCAATATTATGGTTAAGCACATCCGGCCGCGCTTCCAACACGGTTTCAAGCGCGAGCGCATCGCCCATAAAGTCCGGGATCAGCACCTCAATCGTACAGCCGGGCACATACTCGCGAATCAAACGGATTGACTCGGCGAAAATATGCGCCCCGCCATCCGGGAGATCGTCACGATTAACCGAGGTCATAACCACATGGCGCAACTTTAGATGTTCAACCGACCGGGCTACACGTTCCGGCTCACCCTCGTCCAGGGCTTTGGGCTTGCCTTTCGCGATAGCACAGTAGCGACAGCCGCGCGTGCAGGTATCCCCAAGCAATAAGAAGGTGGCCGTGCGAAAGTTCCAGCACTCGCCAATGTTGGGACAACGAGCCTCTTCGCAGACCGTATGCAGTCCTTGCTCACGCATGAGCGCGAGAACATCCTCGTAGTTTTCGCCCCCCGGCGCGCGCACCTTGAGCCAGGGCGGACGCGGCTTGCGCGGTTTGACCGTTGGATCAATTAAGCTAATTTCGGCCATAACATTCTATCCTTAATCAACCCTTCGCTCGAATACATGATCGAAGGCCTGCACGAAACGCGCCTTTACCTCGTCCATCGCCACCGCATGGCCCAGGAGCTCCGCTAATGATGTAACGCCCCGGTCACGAATGCCGCAAGGCACGATCTTGTCAAAGTATGTCAGGTCGGTGTTAACGTTCAAAGCACAGCCATGACGGGTAATGCCATACACATCAACTTTTGCTCCGATGGCCGCCACCTTTGCGTCACCCACCCAAGCACCAGTATACCCGCGAACGCGCTCGGCGGTGACGCCATAACCGGCGCACAGCTCGATCAGGACGGTCTCTAGCAAGCGCAGGTAGTGCACGATCCCAACGCCGTACCCTTTGAGCCAAAGAATCGGATAAACGACCAGTTGCCCCGGGCCGTGATACGTTATGTCACCACCTCGATCAACATCAAGCACCGGAATCCCTTGCGCGGCGAGCTCAGCTTGCTGAACCAGGAGGTGCTCACGCTTGCCCCGCGAACCGAGCGTGTAGGTATGCGGATGTTCAAGCAGCAATAGTGTATCGGGAATCTGCTGTGCCGCCCGCCGCGCCGCTAGCTGCTTTTGTAGATCCCACGCATCAACATAGGCCAGCGCTCCACAATCGACGACATCTCGCAGTTCTAGGCCTAGCTCGCGGTCTAGCATTCGATGGTCATGGGCACGAGTTTGCCGTGCTGGATCCAGGGCGGGTCGCCCGACGGTACACGTGCGCCACGCGGGGCCGGTTCGCTGGCAGCCCAGTCCAGGTAGGATTGATCGAAAGCCCCATTATAGTAGGTGTGTATCACCTGATTATGGGTGACGCGGTTGACTGCATCCCAGACCTCATTATCATCGACCGAGTGGACGATTAACAACCCACGTTGTGGCTCTTCATCGTCTTCGGTCGGCGGAATCACAAACGCTAACCACTCGTTTGGATAGCGCGCTTCGACACTAGCGATCCATTCGACCTGGCCTTTGTCTTCGATGCCGGTATACGGGCAGCCACAATCACAATCAGTCCCACACGATCCCGTGCCACAGGTCACACCGGCGTTGCTGCCACCGTGTGCGGCACTGGTAAGCTTAATCATTACAGTCATAGATGTGTTTACTTTATCGCGAGGCCATTGGTTGGCGCGAAAACTCTGTTCCGGCGTATCATACCTTAAAGTTCTACGCCGTACCGTGTTATGATCTTGACTGCTGAAAGGGATACCGATGGCGATCACCCTGCGCGACCTGCGCGGCTTGGAAGGACCAAACCTGTATTATGGTCAACCTTGTGTTAAGTTTGAGCTATGGGCCGACCATGATATCCGGCGCAGCATCGCGGATACGATTAAAACATGGGCGCAGTCGATCGGCATTGTGATCGGAGCCCTCCAGCAGGATGTGGTGCCTACTGAGGACGGTTTCGTGATCACCACAACCTTTCTGACACCCTTTCCGACCGTCGGCGAAAAGATGTGCGAGGGGGTATTCGCGGACCTACAAGCCGCCGAAGCAGGCGACGAAGAATACTCGCACGATGAGCTCGTCTGGGAGGTCATGGGCGAGCGCAAACGCCAAGAGCCGAGCATGAAGGTGCTGCAACTGCACGCCGAAGCCCGCGCGCATGGCCTTCCGGTGCTGGCTCGAGATGATGGCAAGCTGCTGCTCGGGACGGGGAAGCGTGGCTTTATCTTCGACCCATCGTTGATCGGGTTGGGCATGGAACCGGAGGTGCCGTGGGCGACGCTTGGTCGTATTCCGCTGGTCGCAGTAACCGGCACTAACGGCAAGACGACCACCGTGCGGTTGATCGCGCATGTACTGGCGAATACCGGGCTCCGGGTTGGCCGGACTGACACCGATGGCGTTTATATCGGCGTAAAGCAAATTGAAGAAGGAGATTGGGCCGGTTTTGGCGGCGCACGGCGCGTTATGACCGACCCGACCGTTGATATGGCCGTGCTGGAAACGTCGCGCGGCGGTATTTTGCGGCGTGGCCTGGCTTTCGCCAGGAGTGATGTGAGCGTGATCACCAACGTTTCTGCCGACCATCTGCATGAGCTAGGTGTCGAAACCCTCACAGAGATGGCCCGCGTTAAAGGCGTCATCGCGCTGGTGGTCGAGCCCGATGGCTATGTTGTCCTGAATGCCGACGATCCGTTGGTCTGGGAGTTGCGCGAATACACGGCAGGGCAAGTGATTGCCTTTACGCGCCGGCCCCAAGGCACCGTCGTTGGGGAACATCGGGCCGCCGGGGGCGCTGTGGTAGCTAGTGATGGCGAAGACATCGTGATCGATGTCGGCGCGGTCCATGCGCGCCTCCCCCTGTGTGACATTCCGCTCACGGTCGGCGGGGCTGCCCTCCACAACGTTGAGAACGTGCTGGCGGCGACGGCAGCCTGCGTCGCTCTCGGAATCAGCATCGACCACATCACGACGGGGTTGCAAAGCTTCGGCACACTGCCCGAGCAAAATCTAGGACGGCTCAACATCTTCCGTCACAACGATCAGGTCGCAGTGCTCGACTACGCACACAACGAGGCGAGCCTCACCGCCCTTCTGGCGTTCGGTGAGCGGCTTCGCCAAAAAGGGGGGCGGCTCATCGTCCTTGAGGGTGGGCCGGGCGACCGGCCGGACGCACAGATTCAGAGCCAGGGAGGCC
>JBBRHB010000219.1:0-7879 GCA_038223355.1 Chloroflexales bacterium | reverse complement strand
ATTCGCAATGGGGCAGGTTATTTATGTTGCTCGTCACGTATGAAGCCGCTGGCCAACAACGGCCCGGCGCAGTTGTGGATCACGAAGTTGTGGATCTCGGTGGGATTGCGCAGGATCTGCTTGGTCTGATCGATCTGGGCCTGGCCGGACTGGAACAAGCGCGGGCAGCGGTCCAAGCAAGGGCCAAGGTGCTGCCGCTGGCCGATGTGGTGCTCCAGGCACCAATTCCCAGGCCACGTCAAAACATTGTGTGCTTGGGCATGAACTATGCTGAACATGCCTACGAGTCAAATCGCTCCAAGGGCTTGCCACCGTCGCTGCCGCCACATCCGGTCTTCTTCACCAAGGCTACGACCACGGTCAACCGGCCTGAGGGCACTATCCCGCTTAACCGCGGTTTAACTGCACAGCTGGATTGGGAAGTCGAGTTAGCCTTCGTCATTGGGCGAACGGGCAAGGACATCCCTAAAGCAGAGGCCTTGAGCTACATTTTTGGCTACACGATCATTAACGATGTGTCGGCGCGCGACCTGCAAAACCAGCATCAACAGTTCTTTAAAGGCAAAAGCCTGGATGGGTCGTGCCCGATGGGGCCGTGGATCGTGACCGCTGATGAACTGCCGGATGCCAGCAATCTCGCGCTCAAATTGCGGGTCAACGGCACCGTGATGCAAGACAGTCGTAGTAGCGATCTGATCTTCGATATTCCGACCTGCCTGGCAACGTTATCCCAGGGCCAGACGGTCCAGGCGGGCGATGTCGTATCGACCGGCACACCTAGTGGCGTGGGCATGGGTCGTACGCCCCCAGTCTGGCTGCAACCGGGCGATGTCGTTGAAGCTGAGATCGAACGGATTGGTGTGCTGCGGAATACAGTTGGGCAGCCGTGACGGATAACCGGCGGGCGACAGGTGCGGCGGGTGAACAGGCGGCTGTGCACTTCCTGGAAGCGCGGGGCTATAGCATCCTCGCGCGTAACTGGCGTTGTGCGCGAGGTGAGCTAGATATCATTGCCGAGGATGGACGCGAACTCGTTTTTGTCGAAGTGCGGACCAAACGGGGCACCGCGTATGGCAGTGCCGAAGAGTCGATTACCGCTGTTAAACGCCGGCGTCTCGTTAGGCTGGCGGGGCTGTATCTCGACCAGCTACGTGAGGGTGGCACCCCTTGGCCAGGCGGCTGGCGTATCGACGTGGTCGCGGTCCAGATCGATGGTCGTGGCCAGATGACGATCAATCATCTGCCGCATGCGTTGGAAGGAGCGTATTCATGACAATCAAGTCTGCGGTTGCGACCGAGCAAGCCCCAGCGGCCATTGGCCCATATTCGCAAGGCATTAAAGCCAATGGACTGGTATGGGTTTCGGGCCAAACGCCGCTCGATCCCCAAACCGGGCAGCTGGTGGCCGGTGGCATTGAGGAACAAACGCGGCGGGTATTAGACAATGTGCGGGCCGTGCTTGAGGCGGCCGGTTCGAGCCTGGAGCTGGTCGTCAAAACAACGATCTTTCTCAAAGATATGAACGATTTCCAAACGGTCAACGGTATTTATGGCCAGTATTTCGCCGGTGGTACGTTGCCGGCGCGGGCAACCGTAGAAGTCGCCCGGCTGCCGCGTGATTGCCGGGTCGAGATCGAGGCCGTGGCCCTGGCGAACGCGTAGCGGCTGGGTCCCGTGCAGCTGCGGCGCCTGCTCGCCCTCGCCATTGTGGTCTTGCTGGCCGTATGGTGGAGTGGACGGGGCGATGGACGGACGCATCTCATTGTCCCCGCCGTGGCTGGCGACGTTGCACTGCTGCGAACGGCGGATGGTTACACCCTATTGTTGGACGGTGGCGCAGATGCCGCTGCCACGGCCAGCTGGCTGGGTCATGAGCTGCCCTTTTATCAGCGGCGCCTCGATCTGGTTGTGCTCACGCGCGCCGATGAGCAAACATTGCCGGGCCAATTGGCCGCGTTGCGGCGCTACAGCGCCGACCTGATCGGCTACGTGGCTCCTACCCATTCAACTCCTACCTTCGAAGCCTGGCATGCCCTGGCTGCAACTCAGGGTCGCCTGGGGCAACTTCACCCTGGCTTGCAACTGCAACTCGGCACCACCACTGTGACGGTGCTGATGGTGCAAGACGGCCATGCCGCACTCCGCATCCAGGTCGGGCAAACCAACATCTACGCGCTCGAAAGCATGGATGAGGTTGGTCTGGAGCATATCGTGGCTCAGCTTGGCAAGTCGGCTGATCTTGTATTAATGGGCTGGCAGGTTCGGCCGCCGGCTTTGCTGGTGCAGCAGACGCAACCGGGTGCCGTGATCTACATGACCGGTGGGCATACGCCATTCCACCAAAGTTTTGCCGACCGTTGGAACAATACTCTGCCGCTTGATCGCCTGTTTTACCCTGCCATTCACGGGCGAGTTGACTGGAGCACCGATAGTCGTACGGGGAAAACTGCTGTGGAACAGCGACCATGAAGGATCAAAAACATGAAGCTTGCGGCAGCCTGTGAATTTGTCGAGCGGGAAGGCACGCCGCTAGAGCGCGCTCGTCTGAACGCACTCCTTTCGCGTCGGGCGGCATCTGCTATTCCTGAGCAGCTAATGGCGGCTCATCATGCTGACGGTGGCTGGGCGCTAGACTGGCAAGCGGAGCGTCCGTCGTCATTACATGCAACGGTGCATGCGCTGGCTGCCCTGGGCGATCTGGGCTTGCTCGAGACCCCGGTGGCGTTAGCTGGGTTGGACTTCGTGTCCAAGCACCAGAGCCGGCGTGGCATCTGGCGCGAGGCCGGCGAACTGGCAGCGTGGGAGCTACCACTTTGGATGGACCCTAGTAGTCCTGCTGCCGATGTGTATACGACAGCACTCTGCGCCGGGACGCTCGCCCAATACGGCGGCAATGAGCTAGCTATCGACCGCGGCGTGAGTTGGTTGCAAACACAGCAAGGTCGCGATGGCTTGTTGCCCGGCTGGAAGCTACATAGCTCTTGGCTGGCGCTCCCGGCCTTTGTGCAGGTGCTTGATGTCCAGACGCGTTCGACCCGCCGCCTGGTTGGTGGGCTGGGTGAAGCACTCGGTGCCGAATGGACCGGCGACATGCTCACAGGCTGCTTGTCGGCTTGCCTGGCAGCCGGCTATACCCTCCACACCACCCTCGTGGCCCGCGCGTGGGATCTTCTGCGTGGGCAGCAGGCTCCGGACGGGGCCTGGCCGGTGGCCACGGACGAACGCCCGCCGGCGGTGGCCTTGCAAGCGGTGGCGGTGGCTCTCCAAATCGAACCGGGACAGGGGCGATGAAGGTTGTGGAAACAATTGCTGCGGTACGTGCGGTGCGTCCGGAGCTAGGACGGTTGGGCTTTGTGCCGACGATGGGTTTTCTGCACGCCGGTCACCTCGCTTTAGTTGCCCAAGCTCGGGCCGAGTGTGAGGCCGTAGCGGTCAGCATCTTTGTTAATCCCAGCCAGTTTGGACCACATGAAGACCTGACCCGCTATCCCCACGATTTGCCGCATGACCTCGCGCTGTTGAAAGCAGGTGGTGTCGAGTTGGTGTTTGTGCCGGCAGTTACGGAAATGTACCCGGCTGGCTTTAGCAGCTGGATTGATGTGGAGGAGCTTAGTGCACCGCTCGAAGGAGCGCACCGGCCAGGCCATTTCCGCGGCGTGGCAACCGTTGTTTGTAAGCTGCTGAATATCATGACGCCTGAGCGGGTGTATTTCGGTGCGAAGGATGCGCAGCAAACGGTGGTAGTGCGCCGCATGGTGCGTGATCTGGCGCTGCCAAGCGAGGTCGTGGTCGTGCCAACGGTACGTGAGGCCGATGGTTTGGCACTGTCGAGCCGCAACATCTATCTTGATCCGGCACAGCGCCAAGCGGCAACGGTCCTGTATCGTGCACTCAAGGCTGGCAGGCAAGCGTGGCTGGGCGGCGAGCGTCAGGCCGCAGCCCTCCGGCAGTTGATGATGGCCCTGATCACAGCTGAGCCGCCGGCCCGGATCGATTATGTGAGTGTGGCCGATCCAGAGACGCTGGCTGAACTGGATATCGTCACCGACCGCGCTCTCGCTTCGCTGGCGGTGCGTTTTGGCACCACGCGCCTGATCGATAACCTCATATGGGCGAGTTAGGGCTTACCAAGCAGACGGAGGATGCCGTCGATATCGAATGGGATACCCGTGGAACGGGGATCGGGCAGCGGTGGCAGCTCATCGGGCAGTGGTGCATCGAGCGGCAACGTAGCCAGGACTTTGGTAAAGAAACTACCTGGAGTTCCCCCCCGGTCCCAGGCAGCCGCTACCTGAGCGGCAATGATGGGCACCGGCGCGGGAGCAAATGCGGCTTGGGGCTGAGGGCGCGGTCGTTCTGCGCCTAGCTCGGTCAAGCCGCGCTGCCGGAGATGGAGCAAGCTGTGGCAGACTGCCAGCTCCTCCACACTCGCGAGTTGTGCAATTTCGCCGATGGTGCGCTGACCATCGATATATGACAGCACCGGCCAATCTTCTTCATCAATTTGCACATGATCCGTGCTCGGTGGCGTGGCAAGGGCCGGTACGACGCGGGGCCCTGCGACAAACGGGCGCATCTGTGCCCACTCCTGAGCCAGTTTCTGCGCACGTGCGAGGACTGCCGGTGTATCATCGCTGATCGTTTGAATTCGCTCGCGGTGACCGATGTAAAAGGCGTAGGAGGCGTCAACGAGCTCGAATAATGGCCAGAGGGCGTCATAGCCGATCACATCCGGGCCGCTGGCATGATACAGGTGGCCTTCGGCAAAATACAGCGTGTGCCGGTCGGTCCCCACCGTAACGACCACCGCACCGCTGATCATTGTATCAACGCACAGGATCAGCATCTCTTGAAGGGAGAAATCAGCTAAGCGACCGTGAATATCCACAGAGCCCTCATGCTTGTTACTAGCAACTATGATAACCTGTCGGTCACGCGCTTCGTAGTGTCATAAGTCCTGTTCGGAAACCGTACGGAGCCCGTAGGGTACATATTGGGGCAGACGAATGGAGAGGGCATAGATGGCCGAGACGCAATTATGGTGGGTGCGCGAAGTGCATAACTTCGGCGGCTTCTTTGGGGGTGATAGCGTTACCTTGACGGCGAGCCCAGCACCCGGCGGTCGGCCCGATGAGGCCGAGGGCACCACACTGGTCATTGACGAAAAAGCATTAAGCAATGTCGTTGACCGCCATACTATTGCGCCGGAGATGCTGCTGGGACTGCAACTGGCCGGGGAGCGGGTCGAGGGGGCCGAACTGCTCGCCGCCCGTGAGTGGTCAGTGCTCTATGCAGCGCTGGGCGACCGGCCGCCGACTGCACCGCTAGCCGGTCCCCGCTTGCGGGCCTACTATTGCTCTGGCTGTAGACTTTGGGTTGCGGGCGCGCCTGCGGACGCAGTTTGCCGGATCTGTGGCACAGCCCTCGCCGTCTTGCTCCCCGCAGGGACACAACTGGTTGTTGGCTAGCTGGCCTCGTCGGGGACGGGTTGCTCGTCCTCGGGATAGCGCCAGGCCAGGCGCTCACGGACGCGCACTTCGTAGCCATGGTCGGTCGGGAAGTAGTAGCGATGACCTGCAAGATTAGCCGGTAGGTGCTCTTGCATCACCTGTGCGCCCGCGAAGTCGTGCGCGTATTGGTAGCCGGCTCCGTAGCCGAGGCCCTCCATCAAGCCCGTCACGGCATTGCGTAGATGGAGCGGGACCGGGTCATTACGGGTCGCCTGGACATCCTCACGTACCGCGCCATATGCACGGTAGACGGCGTTGCTTTTGGGGGCCTGGGCTAGGTACACCACCGCCTGCGCGAGCGCAAGATCGCCTTCGGGCATGCCCAGGAAATGCACGGCTTGCTGCGCGGCAATACATTGTGGCAGGGCCTGCGGATCGGCCAGGCCAATATCTTCGACCGCCATTCTAATCACGCGGCGGGCAACGTAGAGGCGGTCCTCGCCGCCTTCCAGCATCCGGCCTAACCAATATAAGGCACCATCCGGATCGCTGTCACGCACCGATTTGTGAAGCGCCGAGATCGCGTCATAGTGCAGTTCTCCAGATTTGTCATAAGGAATCGTTCGCCGCTGATAGGCCTCAACAATCTCGGCGGTGCTGATGGTCCGTGTACCGTCGGCTATAGGCGGAGCTGCTAGGGCCGCCACTTCAAGTGCGTTGAGTGCGGCACGCGCATCACCGTTGGCCAGGTTAAGTAACAGCCGCCGTGCGTCAAAATCAAGCTGGCCATGGAGGTTGCCTAACCCGCGCTCGTCGTCGGCTAGTGCCCGATCAACCAGGACCCCCAGGTCATCGTCGCTCAAGGCGTTCAGGGTAACGACCCGGCAGCGTGATAGCAGCGCACCGTTGACCTCGAATGATGGATTCTCGGTAGTCGCGCCGATCAACGTAAACGTGCCATCCTCAACATACGGCAGCAACGCATCCTGTTGGGCTTTATTTAAGCGATGGATCTCATCCAAAAACAGCACCGTGCGCTGCTGTTCCATGTTCGCCCGCTCACGCGCCTCCTTGGCCACGTTGCGGAGCTCCGCAACACCGGCGCTCACCGCCGATAACTGCTCGAAGTGGGCCGCACTTTGCTTAGCCAGTAGCCGCGCGAGCGTCGTTTTACCCGTGCCGGGCGGTCCCCATAAAATCAGGGAAAAGAGTCGGTCGTGCTCAAGCGCCCGCCGCAGCAGGCGTCCAGGTCCGACCAGTTCGGCTTGACCAACATATTCAGCGATCGTGCGCGGTCGCATGCGGGTCGCTAAGGGCGCGTTTTGCTCGGCAAACGCATCGCCAGCGGCGGAGAAAAGTGTACGGCCCACTTTGGCCTTGCCGCTCTCGCCCCTCATCTACGACCGAGCTTGCTGTATACGGCCATGCACTAGCCTAGCAGCGGCCCGCTGACGGGTAGCTCCACGAAAAACGTAGCTCCTTGCCCCAGCGTACTTTGCACACTCAAGCGGCCCCCGTGGCGTTGAACGATCTCCTTGCTCAGGTAGAGTCCCAGCCCCAGGCCGCTTGTCGCGTTGACCGTTGCCGCACGGAAATAGCGCTGGAAAATCAAGCTCTGAATCTCGTCGGGAATGCCAGGACCCTGGTCGCGCACCGCGATCACGATACAGTCTTCCGCTCCTGTCGTGTAGCCATCGAAGGCACAGCTACCAGCGTGGGCCTCGACCGTGATATGCGTGTTTGCGGGGCTATACCGCGCCGCGTTGGCAAGTAAATTGGTCAATACCTGCTGAATACGCAGTGGGTCAGCGACCAGCATCAGGCTTGCCGGACCGATCACTTCAAAGTCGTGACGGTTATCGCCCGCGCGCACACGCTCGACACTAGCATCGATCAGCGGCATGATATCGCTTGGCAGGAGTGTCAGCTGCAGTCGTCCGGCATCGAGCCGCGATAGATCAAGCAGGTTATCGATCAACATGACCAGATGGTCAACCTGCCGTGACAGCATCACGATGCCACGAATGTCGCGTTCGGTCGCGTCCGATCGTCCCATCTCGCGCTTCACCAACAAGTCGGTATAGCCCTTAATGGCCGCAAGCGGTGCGCGTAGCTCGTGCGCGCCTACCGCCAAAAACTCATCGCGCGCGGCATCATGTTGTTTATGCGCCGTCACATCCCGGAAGACGACGACTGCACCGTCGATTACGCCGTTTTCGGCCATCAATGGTGCACCACTGGTACTCAAGACCAGTTCACGGTCGTCGCTGATACGCACGGCGACGTCGTAATCCTGGAATACCTCACCATGCAGTCCCCGCCCGAGCGGCGTCAGCGCGGTTGCTAGCTCGTTGCCGAGCACGTCACGGAACTGATAGCGTGCGGCGAGTGCTTCGAGTGACATGCCGGGGGCCACGACCCCCTGTAAC
>JBBRHB010000218.1:0-7891 GCA_038223355.1 Chloroflexales bacterium | reverse complement strand
GTTTGCGGCGGATGACGATGGTAGCCATTACGACCACAGGCAGCCAGCCGAATTCTTCGCTCAGCGTCTTATACGCAGCACCAGCCGAGTGGATCGTGCGCTGGAGGTCAAACAACCCAAGCAGGTTGACGTGGCGGTTTGGCTTACGGAGGGCCGTGTCCCAATCCACCTGATCGATCAGGCTATACCCTGCGGTTCCCGGTATAAAGCTCGGACCGTGTCCGTTTCCGCGCATGACTTTAATAAGACCGACGCTTCTCGTTGATCATCACGTCTGATTGACCGACGTCGGGCGCAGTCAGGGTTATGGGGTCATAAATGCCGGCCTGCGCAACGGCCTCAAAACCCGCAGCGGGCAGATCAGCGACTACTTCACCGTTTCTCAGTCCAATAATCCGATCTGCAAAGGTCGTCGCTAAGTCAACTTGATGGAGGTTACAAATAACGGCAATTGAGCGTTCGTGGGCAATTGAGCGCAGGGTAGTCAGCACACTGGCGGCGGAGTTGGGATCAAGGCTGGCGACCGGCTCGTCTGCGAGTACACAATGACTTTCCTGCGCTAAAACCCGTGCAATAGCGACCCGCTGCTGCTGACCACCTGATAGGCGATCCGCACGCTGTCCAGCGTGTTCCAGGAGTCCGACGCGATCAAGTGCAGCCAGGGCCAGTTGTCGATCGGCTGTGCTGAAACGGCGGAGCAGAACGTTCAATGTGGAAACAAACCCGAGCCGACCGGCCAACACATTGGCAAGTGCGGACTGGCGCCGCACCAGATTGAATTGCTGAAAGATGAGGCCAAGATCACGCCGCGCCATGCGCAGGTCGCCGCCGCGGGCCGAATGAAGCGCCCTGCCACGCACATAGACCTCGCCGCTGTCCGGCTCAATCAGCCGTGTCAGGCAACGGAACAATGTCGTCTTCCCAGCACCGCTCGATCCGAGCACGGCGACGAATTCCCCTGCCATGACGGCGAATGAAACGTCATTCAGCACCATCGTACGGCCATAGGATTTCTTGAGATGGACAATCTTTATGGCGGGTTCGTTCGCAGCCTGGCCATGACTCATAGGAGACGCCGTCGAACCCACGCGCTCAGTTGATCGATCACGGTCACCATCATAAGGATGATCAGAATGACGGTGAGGAGCCGCGGGAAATCGAGTAAGTCCATGCTGTTCTTTAACTCTTGACCGATGCCGCCGGCACCGACGACGCCCAGTACGGTCGAGGCGCGTACGTTAAATTCCCACCAGAACAGGGTCATTGATAAGAGGTTCGGCAAGACATCCGGCAGCACGGCATAGCTGATCACCTTGAGACGATTTGCCCCCGTCATCTGCATGGACTCCAGCGGTCCCAGTTCGACCGTTTCCATCTGCTCCGCAAACAACTTGGCCATCGTGCCCCATGTGTGGAGGGCGATGCCAAGGACACCGGCAAACGGTCCCAATCCAACAGCCGCGACGAACAGCAACGCGAAGACGAACGAGTCGATCCCGCGGAGTATATTCAGAAACCAGCGCGCCGGGTAGTACAGGAGCAGGCTAGGCGTGAGGTTCCGCGCGGCGAAGACACAGACTAGCAACGCCAGGATCGTCGCGAGCGTCGTCCCAACCGCAGCCATCGCCACGGTCTCGGCAGCGCGGAGAATCAGCACATCCAGTTGCCTGGTCGAAGGCGGCCACGCCTTGACGGCCCATCCGGCCATCTTTGGCAATCCGACCCACAGTTTCTGCGGATTGACCTCCGCCAATCGCAGACTGATGGCATAGAAACCGACCAGGAGCAGGAGTAAACTGCCCCTAGCTATGCGGTGTGATGAACCAACGCTGGGGCGCGGATCTGGATATATGCGGCCCGTACGCCCTTCTGGATTAGCTTCCTTCATACGTGTGCTCCCTCTCGGGGGCACCCGAGCTGGGCTTCGAGTGCAGACCTGACACGCTTATTTGGACTTAAGCCGCCCAACGGCAACCCCAGCGTCCTGGATCGATTTGTAATCAGTGTGGGTGGCTGCGACGAAGCCCGTATAATGATTGGGCATAATCGTCTTCGCCTGTGCAGGAGTGATACCGAGGAGAAGAGATGAAATTTGCTTGGTCAGCGCCGGGTCGAGGCCTTTACGAACAGCAATCGCATCATTTGGCAGCGGGTCGGACGTCCAGACGATTTCGGATTGTTTCGCCTCGAGCTTACCGCTCTCGATCATCGCATTCCGGTTGCGGTCGAAGTCTGTTGCCAGATCGGTCTGACTGTTAGCTACGGCAATTTCATTCGCTGCATGCGTCGCGCCTTCAGAGTAATGGAAATAGGTCTTTGGATCGATGCCTTTGGCCTTAAACCAGGTGGTTGGGATCAGCCATCCTGAGGTCGAACCAACATCTGCAAACGAGATCTTGAGCCCTTTTGCATCGTCGGGCCACGTTTTGATGTTCAGCCCTGGTCGTCCGACAACGATTGCATGGTAGATCGGCTTTTCATCATACTTGACCGTCGCAATCGCCTGAGCGCCCGCACTATCATTGGCGAGGACATACCCCCACGGGCCCATCCAAGCAACATCGACTTGATCGTTAGCAAGTGCGACCGAGATGCCGGCCCAATCAGTCGTCGCGACGAGATCATGGTCAACACCAAGTTGCTTCGCAAGGTAGGCAAAAACGGCTCGTAGGCCTTCTTGCTCTCATCGGGCGTAGCTTGTAGTGGGCCAACGCCGAACCGAAGCTTCGTGGGCTTGGTCGCTGCTTGGCTGGTTTGCGACCCTCCACCACAACCCGCCAGTGTCGCCGCACCAAGAACACCAACTGCTGCCAGCCCCGTGAGGCGTAGCATCTGCCGCCGTGATATCTGCCGTCCGTGGTCATCCATGATTTACTCCTGCGATTAATAGCGGGTGGCAGCATCGCTTTCGTGCCGCAACGCTGTTCCACTTCATTGTAGCCTTAATCTGCAGCCTCCCACGTCGGCAATCAGCCTAACATAATTGGGAGTAGCACCGTGCTAGCTACATAGCGCATCCCCAAAAAAATACGCCGGATGATGGAAGTAGATACGGTATTGTTTGTCAAGCCTCAGAACGCTCGGTGCGGGGACATCGCAGCCTAGCAGAGTGGTCAAGAGCACGGCAAGCGCACGCGGCGCAAAGGAGGCGCTTTGCGCAGCATCAACGAGCCGCGTGCTTATTGCGCCGGCTCTGAACGAGGATATCGAGTACCGCTCCATGTTGGTCGACTGCCCACCATAAGTAGGCCGTTTTGCCATTGATGGTCAGGAAGACTTCATCCAAATGCCACTTGTCGCCGGGCCGCGGACGTCGCCGCCGCAGCTCATTGGCTACTGCTGCCCAAACTTGAGCGTCCAGCGCCGCACGGTTTCGTAGCTTATGCTGATCCCGCGCGCCGCCATCAGTTCCTCGACATCGCGAAAACTCAACGAAAAGCGATAGTAGAGCCAGAGCGTGTGACTGATAATTTCGGCGGGGTAACGGTGGCGCTTGTAGGACGGGGCAGTCCTGTTCATCTTCATGCCCTCAGTATCGCACGGATTTCACCTGAGGCCGACGCTCAACGGTTTACGTGACAATACCAATGATAGTGCGGGCGCTCAGGCGATTGCGACGATTGGCACGTGCGTAAGAGATGCGTAAGTAACGGATCATGGTTGCGCAAGACCTTACGCCTACAGTAGTCTTTGAGGAGACAACCATGCAAACAATGATGTTCGCAACCGGGATCGAATGTAGTTACCCCGTGATTCGCCACGCGACCCATCGCGTGGATGAGTTAGCACTGACTGACCATTACCGCCGCTGGGCGGAAGATTTCCAGTTGGTTCACGACCTTGGTATCCGCTACTTGCGCTACGGTCTGCCCTACCATCAGGTGAGCACAGCGGCTGGCGTTTATAACTGGTCATTTAGTGACACTGCCTTTACTGAGATGCAACGCCTGAGGATCGAGCCGATCGTCGATCTGTGCCATTTCGGGATGCCTGACTGGCTCGGCAACTCATTCCAGAACCCGGAATTTCCACAGGCGTTTGCTGAGTACGCCCGTGCGTTTGCCACGCGCTACCCGTGGGTCAAGCTCTACACGCCTGTCAATGAAATCTTCGTCTGCGCCAAGTTCAGCGCACTATTTGGTTGGTGGAACGAGCAAGAACAGAGCGATCGGGCCTACTTGACGGCCACACGCCACATGGTCAAGGCCAGTTTATTGGCGATGGATGCGATCCGGGTTATTCAACCGGAAGCTGTCTTTGTGCAAAGCGAAAGCAGTGAATATACGCACACGGTCTGTGGTTGCCAGCATGCACACGAACGAGTTGCGTGGGAAAATCAAGTTCGCTTCCTGGCACTGGATCTGTTGTATGGCCATGAGGTCCAGGCGGATGTGTATGCGTGGCTGATGGAGAACGGAATGCCACCTGAGGAGTATCGTTGGTTCATGAATCAAGATCTGCACAGCCGCTGTATTCTGGGGATCGACTATTACGTGACCAACGAACGCATCGTCAAGCACGACGGCTCGGTAGCGCATGTTGGTGATGTATTCGGCTGGTACCTCGTTGCGCGCGACTATTACGAGCGTTATCACAAGCCAGTTATGTATACCGAAACTAACCGAGCAGAAGAAGACGACGCGGTTGGCTGGCTGTGGAAACAATGGCAGAACGTGCTGCGCATGCGCACAGAAGGCATTCCAGTCCTAGGTTTCACCTGGTATAGCCTGACCGATCAGGTGGATTGGGACACGGCGCTCCGTGAGCCAAACCGCCACGTCAACCCGCTTGGGTTGTTCGACCTCCAGCGCACGATTCGCCCGGTTGGTGCTGCCTATAAGACGCTGATCGAAGAATTTGACTGGCTGCCGGTAGTGCCAAATGGGACCTTTATGCGTTTTGGCTAGGTTTGCACCCCGCATGCCGACCCGTCATTATCGCTCTTGATCCCTGCTCGATTCCGGTTACTGTTCCTGGTAGTTCCAGGTTAAGCCACCGTCCACAAAGTAGGTCGTGCCGGTCACGTAATCCGCATCCGATGATGCCAGAAACGCTGCGATACCGGCCACTTCTTCCGGTTTCGCCAAACGACGCAGTGGAATTTGTTCCAGCAACCGGCTGAGTTTAGCCTGGTCGTTCAACAGGTTTTTGTTAATGGGCGTTTCCACCGCGCCCGGCGCAATCGAATTGATGGTGATGCCGAGGGGTGCCAGTTCAATCGAAAGGTTGCGGGTCAGCATCTTGACCCCGCCTTTGCTGGCGCAATACGAAGTGAAATGGGGGAAGGGCAATTCTTCGTGGACCGAACTGATGTTAATGATTTTGCCGCCGCACTTAGTTGCCATCAGATGTTGCACCATCGCCTGGGTCGCAAAAAAGACCCCTTTGAGATTGACGTTCAGGACCTGATCATACTCTTCTTCGGTCACGTCCCAGAACGATGCGTTTTTTTCGATGCCGGCGTTATTGACCAGAATATCTAGTTGGCCGAAGTGCGCTACGGCCTCAGCCACCAGCCTGCGCACGTCGCTCACCGAGCCAAGATTTGCGCCGATGCTTACTCCTTTGCGTCCGCTTGCTGCAACAGCCGCCAACACTTCCTCAGCTTTGGCCGGATTGCTGTTGTAGTTGATGGCCACATCCGCACCTTCCTCGGCCAGCCGGATAGCAATCGCACGACCAATTCCTTGACTGCTCCCCGTGACTAGGGCAGTTTTTCCTTCCAAGCGTTTCATGCTGATACCTTTCTCCCTTGGACCTTCTGCGTCAAGATGCCACTAGTATATTGCTGAGCTATTGTAGCAAGCTTACGGATTTCTCAACGATCTCTGCCATATAAGAAAGTGTTTAGATTTCCGCAAGGCTCAGGCAATACGTCGTCGCTAGTATAAGGTTGAAGGGGCGAGCGCGAACTCATTATGCTAGAATGTGAACATAACGATCCTCACAAGAGCCCAGTGATGGGAGTGCCATGCCTGTGCTGGCTACTTGGCTTATCCAACAGGGCCATGGAGCCGACACAGCGGGCGAACCGCAGAGGGTCGCCCGCGCTTTGCTGCAACGGTAGTTAGTCTCCGGCCGCGGCCGCTCGCGCCCGCACGCCCGGGCCCTGAGCGGCAAGGTCGAAGCGATCAAGATTCATCACCTTAGTCCACGCAACCACAAAGTCACCCACGAACTTCGCCTGCGAGTCGTCACATGCGTAGACCTCCGAGATGGCGCGGAGCTGGGAGTTCGAACCGAAGACGAGGTCGACGGCGCTGGCGGTCCACCTGAGCTCGCCCGTGGCGCGATCGCGACCCTCGTACACGTTCTCGGCCGCGGCGGATGTCTTCCACTCCGTGCGCATGTCGAGCAGGTTCACGAAGAAGTCGTTGGTCAGCGTCTCGGGCCGAGCGGTGAAGACCCCGTGTGCGGAGTGCCCGAAGGTGGCCTTCAGGACCCGCATGCCGCCGATCAAGACCGTCATCTCGGGAGCGGTCAGCGTCAACAGCTTGGCCCGGTCCAGCAGTAGGCTCTCCGGCGACACCATCGCTCCGGCTCGCAGATAGTTGCGGAAACCGTCGGCGGTCGGTTCGAGCACGGCAAACGCCTCCACGTCGGTCTGCTCCTGCGACGCGTCCGTGCGCCCCGGCACGAACGGAACCGTGATGTCGTGCCCGGCGTTCTTCGCCGCTTGCTCGACGGCAGCGCATCCGCCCAGGACGATCAGATCCGCGAGCGAGACCTGCTTGGCGCCGGAGTGTGAGCTGTTAAAGTCCTGCTGGATCTGTTCGAGGGTCTGCAGCACCTTGGCCAGTTCGGGTGGGTCATTGACCTCCCAGTCCCGCTGCGGTGCAAGGCGAATCCGCGCCCCGTTGGCACCGCCACGCTTGTCGGTGCTGCGGAAGCTGGCCCCCGACGCCCAGGCGGTCGAGACCAGCTGGGAGATGGACAGACCCAATGCGAGGATCTTGCCCTTGAGGGCCGCGATGTCCTCGTCCCCAATCAGGTCATGATCGACTGCGGGGACGGGGTCCTGCCACAGCTGCGGCGCCGGAATCCACGGTCCGAGGTAGCGCGAGATGGGTCCCATGTCGCGATGCAACAGCTTGTACCACGCCTTGGCGAACGCTGCTGCCAACTGGTCCGGATGCTCGTGGAAGCGCTTCGCGATCGGCGCGTAGATCGGATCCATCTTCAGCGCGAGGTCCGTCGTCAGCATCATGGGGGCGTGCCGCTTCGACGGATCATGCGCATCGGGCACCGTGCCCTGGGCCGCGGGATCCGTGGGCGTCCACTGCTTTGCACCGGCAGGGCTCGTCGTCAGCTCCCAGTCGTACTTGAACAGGTTGTCCAAGAACCCGTTGTCCCACTTCGTCGGCGCGGTGGTCCATGCGCCCTCGAGCCCGCTGGAAAGCGTGTCGGGGCCTTTGCCGCTGCCGAAGCTGTTCCTCCAGCCGAGGCCTTGCTCCTCGAGGGGAGCGCCCTCTGGTTCGGGACCGATGTACTTCGCACCGCCTGCACCATGGACTTTGCCGAACGTATGGCCACCAACGATGAGCGCAAGCGTCTCCTCATCGTTCATCGCCATGCGACGGAAGGTCTCTCGAATGTCCCTGGCAGAAGCAAGCGGATCCGGGTTGCCGTTGGGCCCCTCCGGGTTCACGTAGATCAGACCCATCTGCACGGCGCCGACCGGGCCGCCGAGCTCCCGGTCCCCGCTGTAGCGCTCATCTCCGAGCCAGGTGTCCTCGGGCCCCCAGAAGACCTCCTCGGGCTCCCAGATGTCCGGGCGCCCAAAGCCGAAGCCGAACGTCCTGAACCCCATCGACTCCATGGCGACGTTGCCGGCGTAGACGAGGAGGTCGGCCCACGAGAGGCTCTGGCCGTACTTCTGCTTGACCGGCCA
>JBBRHB010000217.1:0-7935 GCA_038223355.1 Chloroflexales bacterium | reverse complement strand
ACAACGTGCGATATCGGTCAGGTTGCGACTGCCGACCAGGCCGGCCGTCACCAGCAAATCATTCATCGGCTCGCGCCAGTGCGGAGCGATGCCAGCCAGCCCAAGCGCGACGCCCATGATTACGCCGACCGTGCCGGCATTGCAGTCGGTGTCCCAGCCCGCCATCGTCGCGATGCTGATCGTCCGGCCAAAGTCGCCGGCACCATACAGCAAGGCCAGCGCGACAATGCCTGCATTCGGAATGATGTGCACCGGTCCGCCGTAGCGATCCGGGCCGAAGTGCGTGGCCAGATGGCGGTAGCAGGCGCGCCAGTCGTGCGGCTGATCGTGGTAATACGCGAGCATGGCACGCATAACATGTGCATATGACGTGTCCGGCGCGATCTGAGCCAGTCCGCACTCGATCAACGCGACCGGATCGACCTCAACAAAGGCCTGACTGACGAGTGCAGCAACGAAGCGTCCACCGTCAATACCAAGGCCATCGTGCGTCACGCTGCTGGCGCGGCTGGCGTACTCGGCGGCCAGTGCGGGATTATTCGGCGCGACCAGGCCCCAGATATCGCTAAAAATCTGGCCACCGATCTGCTCCGCGAGCCAGGACCCATTGAGCGTGGCTGACCCCGAGGCTGGTGCCTCGATACCAATAGCAAGATTGAGGTAGGCAGTATGCTCGGTGGAGCGGCCGTAGCCGCCCCACCAGAGCGTGCCGCGCCCATCTGCCAAGAGGTTCGTGACCATTTGCCCAATCTGCGCGGCGGTCACATCTGGTCCGTACGACTCGAGGGCGCGAATTAGCAGCAACGGGAAGGCGGTATCGTCGTCGGGCTGGAAGATTTTACCTGGCGGCAGTGGCAGGAAGGCGCGGATCTCACCGAGATGCCGGGCAATGTCGTCTGCCGTCCAGTTCTCCACCGGCACACCCACTCGTACACCGATGCACTTCCCAAGCCAGCCCGCATAGGCGCGATCACGATAATCTGCCGGCAGCATCGCTAGCCTTTTAACCCCACACTGGCGATCCCACCGATCAGCCGTCGCTGGGCAATGAAATAAATGACAAGCTGTGGCAGGACTGAGACGAGCGCCGCCGCCATGAGCAGGTGCCATTCGACGGTAAATCGTCCCCGGAACATGGCGAGGCCAAGCTGCAGTGTGTACATCGACGTATCACCAATATAGATCAGCGGCTCGATAAAGTCGTTCCAGGTCCACAGAAACTGGAAGACCATGATAATCGTGAGCGGTGGTACGCAGAGCGGCAGAATAATGCGATACAAAATCCGCCCGGTGCCGGCACCATCCATCCGCGCAGCATCGTCCAGGTCGCGGGGCAGGGTTTTCATATACTGGCGCATCAAGAAAATGAAAAACGGATTGCCGAAAAACGAGGGCAGGATCAAGGGCCAGTAGGTATCGACTAAGCCGAGCCGCTTATACAAGCTGTACAACGGGATGAGCGTCACCTGTGTCGGCACCATCATCGTCGCAATGACGATGAAGAAGATGACATTACGACCCGGAAAGCGCAACCGGGCAAAGGAGTAGGCGACAAGGGGGACAGAGACTAACTGCCCGGCGATATTGGCGACAACCAGGAAGAGGGTGTTGAGCATATACCGTCCCAAGGGTACACGCGTGAAAATCTCGCGGAAGTTGCCCCACTGGATGTTGTGGGGAATGAGGACGGGCGGGTACGCAAACACGTCGAAACGCGACTTGAGTGCCGTCGAGATCATCCAGCCGAGTGGAATCATGAACACGATGGCCAGCACGATCAAGGTCAGGTAGACGGCCGCCATGCGGACGATGCGGCCGGCATGGAGCGAGCGAGCCGACTGACCAGCACTCGCGACCGGCGCAGGATGGACCTTGAGGGTACTCATACCGTACGCTCCTCGCTATCCTCATAAAAAACCCACCGGCTCGACGTGCGAAACAAGATCAGCGCAGCAATGGCGGTGATGATCACCAGCACCCAGCCGAGCGCCGACGCGTAGCCCATATTGAAGTTCTGGAAGGCTTCTTCATACAGATACAGCATGTAAAAATAGGTCGCATTCAGCGGTCCGCCCTTGGTGATGACATAGGCCTCGGTAAATATGCGAAACGCATCAATCATGATCGTGATCAATTGAAAAAAGAGCGTCGGCGTGAGCAGCGGCAACGTGATCGACCAGAATTGCTGCCAGCGACTCGCGCCGTCGATCTCCGACGCTTCGTATAATTGCGACGGTATATTTTGTAAGCCCGCGAGGTAAATCACTGCACCGCCACCCACACTCCAGAGCCGCATCAGGACGACCGAGGGCAAGGCCCAGTGCTGGTCCCAGAACCAGCCCGGTCCTTTGATGCCGAAGATGCTCAGGATGCCATTCACAACACCCAGGTCAGGATGCAAAATCCAGATCCACATCAGTGCGACCGCCACACCCGACAGCACGGCGGGCAAGTAAAAGATCGTGCGGAACAGGTTCATGCCGCGCAGGTTGGCGTTCAGCAGCAGTGCCAGGGCAAGACCGACGATCAGCTGCAGCGGCACCGACAGCAGGACATAGGAAAAGGTCACAAGCAGCGATGTCCGAAAGAGATCGTCGTCGGTAAACATGCGGATATAGTTGGCCAACCCGACCCACTGGGGCGGGCGCACAATGTCCCACTGGGTGAAGCTGAGCCCCAGCGACACGAGCAGTGGCCCCGCTGTGAAGAGCACAAAGCCGATCACCCAGGGCAGAATACCGAGGTAGCCTTCCCATGCCTCACGCCGGGCGCGGGGCTGCATCGTTCGCCAGGGTTGAAGAGCCATATAATCCTCCGGAATCAACGCCGGGCGCGATCATCGCTGCTGCCGCGCCCCTTGGATACTTAACCTAGTCGCTGGCGGGCATCGTCGAGCGCCTTTTGCGCTGCGGGAACGACAGCATCCAGTTCTGCCTTGATCTGGTCACGTTTGATCTGGTTGGCCATGACCTTGTCCCAAACCGGTTTGGCCGCCCGTAACACCGGGGACATCCAGGGCAGGTTACCAACCTCCGCCACCTGGCGATCTTGCAGGATTTGGAAGAAGGTCTTGGCATAGTCTTCGTTGGCCTTGGAGTACTGGTCGAGCACGGGTTTGATCGAAGGCAGCAGGTTCGCATTGTCCATCAAAAACTTCTGACCCTCCGGGCCACCCCAGAAGCGCAAGAACGTCCAGGCCGCCTCGGGTTCCTTGCTCCCTTTCCAAACACTGATCGTATTTGACCAGGCGTTAACCCAGCTTCCATTGCTACCCGTGCCCGGTTCGCGGGCCAGGCCGAACGGCACGTTGGCGCTGACCGCGTTGAGCATATGCCCTTGATTGAGGGTCGCCATTGCCAACCTGCCGGCCATGAACAGATCGACGGGGCCGGTACCGGCGGTGCCAAGCACGTCCAGATCGGCCGCCGTTGGTGTGCTGTTCGTATTGATCAGATCCCACAGCCACGTATAGGCCTTGACGCTGGCGTCGCCGTTGAGGTAGCCGGAGACGGTTTTGCTATCAGCACTAAACGGACGCGCGCCCAAATTGAACCAGATCGCCCGGAACGGGCCGCGCGGCCGGTCACCACCCCAGCGTTTTTTACTCGGATCGGTGAGCTTGGGTGTCAACTGGAGCCACTGCTCCGGCGTGAGATTCATGTCGGGATAGGAGACCTTCATATCGTCGAAGGTCTTTTTATTGTACAACACGAAGTTGGCACCCACCCCCAGCGGGAGGCCGACCGTCGTGCCTTTAAATTGCGTGCGGGTGTCCCAGAAACCCTTAATATACTGGCTCTTATCGAAATTCTCGGCCTTGATCAAGGGCTCAAGATCGAGCGCCTGTGGTAACCAGGCCGAGTTCCAGAAAAAGGCGACATCGGGAGCACCTTGATTCGCGCCTAACGCGGTCGTCATCTTCTGGTCGTAGCCATCGGCTGGCAGCACCGTCAGGTTCACCTTGATGTTCGGATTGGCCTTTTCGAACGCCGCCAGCATCTTGCGCTGGGCTTCCTCATTGTATTCCTCGGACGGAACGCTCCACCAGGTGATCGTGGCCGGCTTCGCGACTGCCGGCACGCTGAGCGCTGTAGCAGCGCTGGCGGCAGCAGAGGAGGGCTCGGCAGTACTGCTGCTCTGGCCCGTCTGAGGTGCGGAACTTGCACCGCAAGCGGCTAGCACGACACCGGTGGCGGCCAGGGCATTCATGCGGAGGAACTGTCGTCGAGAAACCTTCGTGGTTTTCATGGCTTTCTCCTGTGAAACATATCTGTCGAACAACGAGATGAAAATCTGTTGATCACCTGATCAGGGCAGCAAGTTGACATGCCAACTGCGGGATATCCTCCTCCGCTGCAAAGCGCAAGCAGACACCGCTTGGCCGCCGCACAGCCTCAATCCAATGTGGCGGGATAGCCTGTTGGCCGTGCCTCGCTCCTGCGAGCGCGCCAACAACCGCACCGATGGTGTCGGCGTCACGGCCAAAATTGGTGGCCCAAAAGAGGCCACGCCGGAAATCGCCGTCCGTCAGCTGGACAATAGCCAGTGCCTGCGGAATCGCCTCCGCCGCAGCGGAATGGGACGGTGTCCAGAGCTGGCTGTGCAGCGGTTCCCAGGCTTCCTCGACGGTGGTTGATGCGCGACAGATCTGAAGCGCGCGCTCCATGGAGCGACCAAGCCAGCTATCCTCGGGAATCTGACGAAGTGCGGTACTCACCACATCCTCGGTCGTTCCGTCAACCATAGCAACTGCAACGGCGGCAGCGACGGCCTGAGCTGCCCAGATACCATCGGCATAATGGCTAATTTGCGCGTCAATTGCGGCGAGACGGGCCGCACGCTCGGGATCACCGGCGCACAGTACACCGATCGGAGCGCAGCGCATCGCAGCACCGTCATCATAGTGCGCGACGTTGTCGCGCCCAGAAAGCGGTGGGAGAATCCCGCGGCGCAGATTAGCAACAGCACCGTAGAGCGGCTGTCCGCCTCGCTCAAAGACGCCACCTTGGTCGAGGATGTAGCGCTGCCAGCCCCGGAGCACAGCATCCGGCGTTAAGTCCCCGTGACAATCAATCAGCATCCGCGCGGTCAGGAGCGCAAATTCAGTATCATCTGTGCTCTTCGCGCTGTGATCAAGCTCGGTCACCAGGCCATGGCGCTTGCGATACTCATTGTCACGCCCAAGATCGCCGAGTGCATCACCTACGGCCAGACCAGCAAGGCAGCCGACGGCTTTGCTCTCGCGCAATGACTGGTCTGACTGGAGACGCTCGCGTGTTAGCACCTTAACTCCTTTCCTTGGGTTATCTAGGAAGCCTTGGGAACGTTCCCGAAACCGGACAAATAATGACCAGCCCTATACTGCGACGGGTGGTCCTGTTGAGCCCCGCACCACGAGGTGGCATGGTACAACAAGGCGACGCGGCGGTATGAACGTGTCACTGTTGAGACGGTCAAGCAGGAAGCGTCCCGCACCGACGCCGATCTCATATTTCGATTTCGCGACCGTCGTCAACGACGGCAGTGTCGTGACTGCAGCGTAAATATCGTCCATTCCGACGACCGATAGATCGGTTGGTATAGTGAGGCCAAGCTGTTGAGCGAGTTGCATAGCGCCCATTGCCAGTACGTCGTTCGCGGCAAAAATGGCGGAGGGCCGGGCGGGCCGCTGTAACAGGATCTGGGCCGCCCGCTGGCCGCTGGCAAGATCGAATGGTGCTTCGACGCTCAATGTTGGATCGACCGGAAGGTCATAGAGCTGCAAAAAATCGTTGTAAGCGCGTTGCCGCGCCTGCCCCCGTCCACTCCGATGCTTCCCCCGAATAAAGCCGATGCGCCGATGCCCGAGTTCGTAGAGGTGAGTGAAGGCCAGGAGCGTTCCTGCATAACTATCCGATCCTACCATATCCAGGTTGGCGAAATCGTCACACAGCCCCAGGATAACAACCGGGGTTCCGTGCGCTACTAATGACCGTTCAGTGACACCGGCTGGATTAATTGCGATGGCGTCGAAGCGACTGCGCCGCGCGGTGCTGAGAAAGCGCTGTTCGCGTGCTGCGGTCCAATCACTATTCGCTAGCACGACCGAGTATTCCTGGCGTTCGAGCGTATCCTGGAGGCCACGCGCAACTTCTGGCCAGAATGGGTTCATGATATCCGGTGTAACCAGCATCACCATGCGGGTACGATCGGTCCGCAAGCCACTCGCTAGCTCGTTCCGCTCATATCCAAGCTGGTCAATAACCTGCAGCACGAGTACTTTCGTTTCCGGCTTCACCTGGGTACTGCCGACCAATACCCGTGAGACCGTCGACTTCGAAACGCCGGCAGCGCGAGCGACTTCGATGATGGTTGTTTTTGGTACTATCACTGAGTGTGCAACACTATCGGCACCCCGTGGGAACGTTCCCACAATAGCATGAGCGATCGGAGATGTCAATGTGCGGATACCAGACATATGTCAAAAGTCCGACCGATGACGTCAAATACGGCGGAGGCCAGGAACTGCTACGCGACTAGGCCAGCATCTACGGGAGAGCGTCTGTAACGTCCGCATCTTCACAGCGATGCCGCAGCCGAAGAAGGGTGCAGGTTGTGCGTGAAGCCATGACTAACCCGTACGTCTATTGGCTGCTTCAAGCATCCACTCCAGTTTTATGTCAATTATCACGACATGTAGCAGCTTCACAGGCCTCCACTCTCTGGCGTTGAAAGTGACGTGTGGCATATGCTATATGCTTTGTTCAAAGCAAAGATATCGAAGGATAAAAAGATACATGGATCGATGATCGGCGATGAGCGCTAACGTGGCGTTTCGATGCTAGAGCGCGTGCTCCTGGAGCGCCTTGCGTTGGACGGTCTTTATGAGGGAGACATAGATGCTGGTCGTCGCGAGGCTCGCGTGACCCAAGGTTTCCTGGACGGTCTTCAAGTCAGTCCCTTTCGCCACATGATGGGTTGCCATGGTATGCCGCAGCGTGTGCACCGAGGCACCGGTGATCTGCGCTTCCTTGAGATACTTGGTGACCATGTACTCAATTGCTCGCCCGCTCATCGCTCGGCGAAACTTTGACACGAAGAGACCAGCGTGGTCGACGGCGGGCCGTACTTTCAGATACGATGCGAGCGCCTGGCAGGCTTTGTAGTTGAGCGGGATCGTCTCCACTTTGCCGCCTTTGCGTTTAACATGCACCGAGCCAGTGTTGTCGAACTCCTTCGTTATGCGCTTCGGCAATTCCACATCTCCGACCTTGAGGAGCGCCAGCTCGGAAAGCCGCATACCGGTCTGGAGGAACACCTCAATGATGGCCGCATCACGGGCGTGATGGCTGCATGTCCGAAGCAGCCGTTTATATTCGTCTTCCGACAGGAAGCGAGGATCACGTTTGTCGGGCTTAGGCGCGATGAGCCGGCCGGCAACGTTGCTCGGAATGATGTCGTGGTCGTGTAGGAACTTGAACAGGCGCTTGATCGAATGGGTTTTGCGATTGCGGCTGCTGCCTTTGAGCCCACGCCGATCCATCTCGGCCTGGTAGGCTTCCAGGTCACGTAGCCCAACCTGATCGAGCCCGAGGATGTCGCGCTCGGCAAGAAAGGACTGGAAGGCATGCAGGTCATTGAGGTATTCGCGACGCGTGCGGGCGGCGAGATTATACGCTGGCATGCCGACGGTCTCAAACAATTCAATGCCCCGAACAATGGTCGTCGCTGCGATGTGCTCGCCCATGATCGCCTCCAAACATCAGTCCTTAAATCAAGGTCGTCAAAGTATATAATTAGGCCTCCTTATTCGACGGAAAAATGCGTCATGGGGCTGGTTATCTTCGACAAAGAAGGATTCGCCGCTATTACCGTGGAGGAGAAGCGGATATGAAGCGTCAACAGGTCAAAAGTGGTTCTGGTATCCTCCACGCAAGCCCTGAGATCGCTGACCAT
>JBBRHB010000216.1:0-7945 GCA_038223355.1 Chloroflexales bacterium | reverse complement strand
CCTTGCACCCATAAAAAATCAAGCATGCGGCTGACATTACGTCCACTCGTCCAACCCGAGGAAGACCAGCCGCTGGATGACGTGTCCTCGAAGTAATTTGAAGGTCGGGGACCATGCTGTGTTAGCTCATCCAAAATAGTTGTTCGCAGTGCACTATTCTCGGCGAGCCAAGAACGCGTACGCTGGGACCAGGCGCCCTCGCCGCTGAGATAGTCGCGCATCATTGCAGCGTGGATCGGATAATCCTCGGTCAGGACAATCGACGCGCAATGCGCCCAGTACTCGAAGAGCTGACGCTCGCCCCAAAGCAAGGTGTGGAAATCATCAAGGCTATAACCAGGCAGGCGACTATGCAACACTAGCTGATGGCTGCGGGCGACAGCACTGATCGGGTCAAGCTGGAGGCAGCGTAGGTCGCGGATCGTATCTAGGATCGCGCCCTGGTCGGTACTAACCACCGGACCGGCCAGCCGCTGGCGGGTGATGGCGAGACGGCGAGCAATCTTGGGCGATAGCCGGCGCACGGGCTGGTTTGCAGACACGGAAACTCCTTTGAGCGTCCTTTAAATATAGCACGTATGTACTGATTTTGCAAGATCTGATTGACACGCGATGAGCGTCAAGCTACACTCGCTTGAACCAGCAAGACTGGCACCTAGGCTGGCGGGACGAGATGACTCGGGATAGGAGAGACAACAAGTGGGCTATACAGCTGATCACATTCTGGCGCTAATCGAAGGACAGCGGGTCGACTTTCTTAATCTCCAGTTCACCGACATCGTTGGCATTAGCAAGAATGTCACAATTCCTGTACGGCAGGTTAAAGCTGCACTTGATCATGGCGTGTGGTTCGATGGATCTTCGATCGAAGGTTTTGCCCGCATGGCCGAAAGTGACATGTATTTGCAGCCGGATTTGGACACCTATGCAGTGATTCCCTGGGAAAGTGATGCCGATACTGTAACGGCGCGCTTTATTTGTGATGTATACACGCCACATGGCGACCCTTTTCCCGGCGACCCTCGACGTGCGCTCAAAAATGTGCTGCGCGAAGCGGCCGACCTTGGCTATACCTTTCATACCGGGCCAGAGATAGAGTTTTTTTTATTCAAGCCGGGCGAGCATGGGGCGCTCCTCCCCGTACCGCATGATGCGGCAGGTTACTTCGATGTATCAACAGATTATGCGACAGGCATTCGCCGCCAGATGGTCAAAGCGCTGGAGTCGTTCGGCATTGCGGTCGAAGCGAGCCATCACGAGGTTGCGGACGGACAGCACGAGATCGATTTTGAGTATGGCGATGCATTGCGGATGGCCGATAACACGATTACAGCGCGCTCGACCCTCAAGGCAGTAGCGCAACGCAATGGCTTGCATGCGACCTTTATGCCTAAACCGCTCACCGGGATCAATGGCTCGGGCATGCATATCCACCAAAGCCTGGCGCAGAAAGAGACTGGGGAAAATCTATTCTATGGACCCGACGACGAACGGGGGCTGTCGCAGCTAGCGCTGCACTACATCGCCGGATTATTAGAACATAGCCCGGGCATGACTGCTGTGTTGGCACCACTGGTAAACTCCTATAAACGCCTTGTGCCCGGCTTCGAGGCACCAATTTATATCAGTTGGGGGCAAACCAACCGGTCGGCCCTCGTGCGGGTGCCACGCATTACGCGCGGTGGAACACAGGCAACGCGCGTGGAGCTACGCTGCCCCGACCCCTCGGCCAATCCGTATTTAGCCTCCGCCGTGATGCTGAAAGCTGGGCTAGATGGGATTCGGCGCGGCTTGCAGCCACCGGCCGCTGTAGAAGAAGATTTATATCATGTCGATCCACGCTCACGGTCGTTAATAGTCTTGCCCCGGTCCTTAGCAGAAGCACTAGATGCGTTACGCGAAGACTCAATCGTTCAGCAAGCGCTGGGCCCGCATATCTTCGAGCGCTTTGTCGAGGCCAAGCAACTCGAATGGGACGATTACCGATTACATGTTTCGCAGTGGGAGCTTGAGCGCTATTTGCTGATGTACTAATTCCTGGTCTAGCTTGCATCTTCACTGTCACGCAGTGGTAGGACGACGCGGAAGGTGCTGCCCACACCTTCCGTACTCCGAACCTCAACGCGACCGCCGTGCCGTTGCACGATCTCTCCCACAATATGCAGCCCCAGCCCAAAGCCACTTGCTTGCGCTTCCACATTGGGGGCACGGTAAAACGGTTCAAACAAGTGGCCTTGCGCGCCGCCGGGAATACCGATGCCTTGATCTTCGACCTCCACAATGGCGTCGCCTGCTGTGCACTTGACTCGCACACGTACCGATCCGCCCGCCGGGCTATACTTGACCGCGTTGTTCAGGAGATTCTGGACCACTTGCTCCAGCCGCAGAACATCGCCCACGACAATTACCGGCTCGTCCGGGCGACTAAGGGTTATGGGGTGCTTGGTATTCGCTGGCAGCGCGATGCTAAACTCATCCACCACCTGGGCGGTCATGGCGGCGACATCTAGGGGTTGGCGCTTGATGGCAAACTGGCCCTGCTGTAACCGCGTTACATCAAGCAGTTGCTCGAGCAAGGCATTGAGCCGTTGCGCCTGCCGGGTGATTACCTCTGTCATCTTGTGGATATCGCCTTTCCCTTGCGTGAGAGCTCTGCGCAGCATATCGGCATAGCCGATCAGCGAGGTGAGTGGCGTCCTTAGTTCATGCGAAGCAACTGAGAGAAATTGATCGCGGGTTTGGAGAGCGGCTTCGGCCTCCGCACGCGCTGCATGCTCGGCAGCCAGCGCGCTCTGCTCTTCATTGATGTCCGTCGCTGCACCATACCAGCACATAATCTGCCCCGCCTCGTCGCGCACTGGACGGGCCTGTACTAAAAACCAACGGTACACGCCGTCGGTGCGGCGAAGCCGCTGCTCGTAACGTAGCGCGTTACCTGAGACGATCGCGGCCTGAAAGCTCCGCAAGGCGGTTTCGCGGTCGTCGGGATGGGCGGCATTGAGCCAGCCATCGTCTTGCGCTTCTTTCAGCGTTTGGCCGGTGTATTCCAGCCAGCGCTGATTATGCCAATCTGTCTTGCCGCGGGGATTATTACTCCATAACAAGTCAGGCACCAGATCGGCGACTGCACGGAAACGCTCTTCGGATTCGCGCAATTGGGTTTCGATTTGTTTTCTTTCAGTAACGTCGCGTGTCGAACCGGCGACAACGTCAACGCTACCGTCGTCATTCAGCACGGGCGTGAAAATATATTCGTAAAAGCCTTCCACGCCCAGCGGACTCGTAAACGGCGTTTCGTCCTTAACGATTTCTCCCGTCTCGAAAACCTGTTGAATTTGTGCTTGGAGACGCGCAGCTAAATCCGGTGGGTAATTCAAATCGAAAAAGTTTTTTCCGACAATTTCTTCGAGCGTGATACCCAATAAATCGAGCAACGGCTGATTGGCGTAACAGAAACGGCCGTCGCGGTCGAAGATGTAGGCAAAATCTCTGATTGAAGTCAGCGTCATCGTGAGAAGGCGCGTTTGCTGCTCCAAACGTGCCAGCTCCCCGAGTCGCTCTTCGTCATTGTTCATCATCCTGCTTCTCCTTGCTCTCGTTCTCCATCACCGTTGTGGCATGCAGCAGCGGTGAACAGGGTCATCACGGCAGGATGCGTTTATTATGCCTATCATTATACAACTCAGACTTGGGGCGCCACGAAAAAGGCATAGTTGTCTGCAGCACGACCTGATCCGATTCGGTGTACCATTGCAGACACTGTAGAAGGAGCAACGTGATGGACAACCGGAATATGGGCCATACTGGGCTCAAAGTCAGTGAACTCTGTCTCGGGGCGATGACCTTTGGCCGTGAAAGCGACGAGGCAACCAGCCGCCAAGTGCTTGACCACTTCGCTGCTGCCGGCGGTACGTTTATCGACACGGCCGATGTTTATGCGGAAATGCAGTCCGAGACGATCCTCGGCCGCTGGCTCCGCGAGCAGCGCCGCGAAGATTTCGTGATCGCGACGAAGGTGCGCTTTACGGTAGGTGCGGGGCCGAATGATGTGGGATTGAGCCGCAAACACATTCTTGCCGGTGTAGAGGCGAGCCTGCGCCGCCTCCAGACCGACTATATCGACCTCTACCAAGTCCATGCCTGGGATGACGCCACGCCGCTGGAAGAAACCCTGGCAACACTCAATACCCTGGTCCACAGCGGGAAGGTCCGCTATCTCGGCGCGAGCAACTTCACCGGCTGGCAGCTCCAGCAGGCGATCGACTTGAGCAACCGTATGGGCTGGGAGCCCTTCACCTGCCTCCAGCCCCAATATAATCTACTGTGTCGCAGCCCCGAATGGGAACTCTTGCCCGTCTGTCAGCGCCAGGGCCTCGGTGTGATTCCGTGGAGCCCCTTGCGCGGCGGTTGGCTCAGCGGTAAGTATCGGCGCGGCATGACCGCGCCGCCGGCTGGCACGCGCGTTGAGGAAGCCGAAGCGAAAGGCTGGGGTGAGTCCTGGAGCGCGTATAACAACGAACAGACCTGGAAGGTACTCGATACGCTCTTCGCCGTAGCGGAGGAAGTGGGAAAAACGCCCGCCCAGGTTGCACTCAACTGGGTCCTCCACCGCCCAAGCGTGACGGCACCGATCATCGGCGCGCGGACGGTGGAACAACTGGAGAACAATCTTGGCAGCGGCGGCTGGTCGCTCGACGACCACCAGGTTGACCGCCTCGATCAGGCTAGCGATCCAGGTACGCCCTATCCCTACACGGCGCTGACCCGTCCAGGTAGAGCATGAGGAGTTACTGAACACAAATGATACAGCTCACCGTCAATGGCACGCAACGTGAGGTCGAGGTCGATACTGATTGACATCCGGAGCACCGTCCGAGCCGATGGGATGCTGGTCGCGTTGGGAGTTCCACAACTACAACTCTGGTGCGGCCGGCGTGGCCAACGCAATCACCAACTGAACGGTATCCGGCGCTGCGGTTATGAGTGCTCCATGTGGGCTGGGCTGCGCCGTACCACCCTCTACAGAAGCCACCGCCGCGACGCCGGCCAACAATACATACCACGGCTGAGCCGTTCCATTCTGCACCACTGTGATCTGTTGATCTGTGCGCTGCACCGTAAACGTTGCTCCCACGCCACCGTCGAGCGTAGGCAGCACTACCGAAGTCGGTTCTCGATCCGCCAACTCATACACCTGCAGCGTGACATCCGCAACATAGTCATAGTCCGGTCGTTGCTCATTACTACCCACTGCGATGACACTGTTGGGGCGCACCAGCAATGGCACACTCATAACATCATGCGTCTCACGCTGCCAGCCCGGACCAACGACCACCTCCCCGGTTAAGAACTTGGTCCAGTTCCCACCGGGAAGGTAATAGGTGACGACACCGTCGGAGGAGAATACCGGCGCGACCAGCAGAGCATCACCGAGCATGTACTGGCGATCAAGGTAATCACAGGTCGGATCATCGGGAAACTCTAGCAGCATCGCTCGCATCAGCGGCACGCCAATCTGGTGGGCCACAAGCGCCTGTGTATAAAGGTAGGGCATCAGCCGGCACTTGAGTTTCGTGAACAGGCGTAACACGTCGACCGATTCCTCATCGATCAACCAGGGCACCCGATACGAGCTACTGCCATGCAGCCGGCTGTGTGACGACAGCAGGCCAAAAGCGATCCAGCGCTTGTAGACATCGGCGCGAGGTGTACCCTCGAAGCCACCAATATCATGGCTCCAGAAGCCGAAACCTGATAGGCCAAGCGACAAGCCGCCGCGCAAGCTCTCCGCCATCGACTCGAAATTCGAGTTGCAATCTCCACCCCAGTGTACCGGAAACTGCTGACCCCCGGCCGTCGCCGACCGCGCAAAGAGCACGGCCTCACCCAGGCCGCGTCGTTCCTCCAAGAGATCGAAGACGATTTTGTTATAGATATAGCTGTAATAGTTGTGCATCTTATGTGGATCGGAGCCGTCGTGATACACCACATCGGTTGGGATACGTTCACCAAAATCGGTCTTGAAGCAGTCGACCCCCATATCAAGCAGCGCACCGAGCTTGTCACGAAACCATTGGCACGCAGCTGGATTCGTGAAATCGACGATCGCCATGCCGGGCTGCCACAAATCCCTTTGCCAGACATCACCATTCGGCTTCTTGAGGAGGTAGCCTTGCTGCCTGCCCTCGGCGAAAAGTGGTGAACGTTGGGCAATATAGGGGTTGATCCAAACGCAAATATGCAGGCCCCGCTCTTTGAGCCGTTTGAGCATGGCCGCCGGATCTGGGAACGTCCGTGGGTCCCACTCGAAGTCGCACCAATTGAACTCTCGCATCCAGAAGCAATCGAAATGAAAGACGTGCAACGGCAGATCACGGTCCGCCATCCCTTGTATAAAGCGTGCTACGGTCGCTTCATCATACGAGGTCGTGAAGGAGGTCGACAGCCATAAGCCGAACGACCATGCGGGCGGTAACGCGGGCCGTCCTGTCAGTGCGGTGTACTTCTGGAGCACTTCTTTGGGTGTCGGACCGTAGATCACAACGTATTCCAGCGCCTGCCCTCCAACGCTGAACTGCACACGGGAGACTTTCTCTGAGGCTACCTCAAAAGACACGTTCTCGGGATGGTTAACGAAAACGCCGTAGCCACGATTGGTGAGATAAAACGGGATATTTTTGTAGGATTGGTCACTGCCCGTCCCGCCATCCTTATTCCAGCTCTCAACCACTTGGCCATTTTTAACGAAGGCGGTAAAGCGTTCTCCTAAGCCATACACGTTTTCCCCGACCCCCAGCGCAAGCTGCTCATGCATGTAGCGCGTACCGTCGTCCTCTTCGATGATGCCCATCCCGCGTGCTTGACTGGCGGTAATGACCTGGCCCCCGGCCATGAATTCGACGCCCCAGGCCGCCCCACGTAGCACGCGCACGGCCAGTGCACCGCTCGTCAGGATAGTGCCGTCATCGTCATCGCTGACCTTCATCTCTGCGGCAGCATCCGACCGTAGGCTAAACTGGGGGGAGCGTGGCTGCTGGCCGGCAAAATGAGTGAGCTTCACGCGTATAACATCCGCCAGAGGTGCGGAAAACTGAACGGTCAAGAGCGGTCCCGTGAGTGTATCGCCACGCTGTGCAATATGCTTCGTTGGCGCATAAACAGTAAGATCATTGGGCATGGGCACATGATCATACGCCTCAGCCGGATAAAACGCATGGACGCCCTGCCGCATCAACCAGTTGCCGTCGGTGAATTTCATGTGTTTATCCCCTTCCTGCCGATGTGTTCAAGCATAACACTCTTGCGGACAATGGCGATTCCCAGAAATGAGCGTCTTGAGGAGATCGAGCGACTGTATAGATGCACGCGGGTACGCTGCTTGCTGCTCTTATCATGGCGTGACCGTCCCAAGCGATGGTGCGACGAGTACTACGAGAAAGGTGGCTGAAAGATGGACTATAAACAATTGGGTCGAACCGGACTGCGTGTAAGCCCATTATGCCTCGGCACAATGAACTTTGGGCCGCAGACGAGCGAAGCGGACAGCTTTGGGATCATGGACCGGGCACTCGAACAAGGCATCAACTTCTTCGATACTGCTAACCGGTACGGCGGTGGCAAGCCCGGCGAGGGTGTAACCGAGCAGATCATCGGACGTTGGCTCGCTCAGGGCGGTAATCGTCGTGAGCGGGTCGTCCTGGCGACGAAAGTGTATGGCAACATGGATGAATGGCCTAACACAGGCCGCCTCTCGGCTTACCACATTCGTAAGGCCTGTGAAGACAGCCTCGGGCGATTGCAAACCGATCACATTGACCTGTATCAGATGCATCATGTTGATCGTGAAACTCCCTGGGAAGAGATCTGGCAAGCGATGGAGCAGCTGGTACGCGAAGGCAAAGTCATTTATGTCGGCAGCAGCAATTTCGCCGGCTGGCATATTGCC
>JBBRHB010000215.1:0-7947 GCA_038223355.1 Chloroflexales bacterium | reverse complement strand
TCGATCAATTTGTGGCCTGATCGATAGCTACAGCCAACGGCGGACGCGAGCCTTATACTGTGTGTACTCATTGCCAAACACACGCTCAAGATACTGTTCCTCACGCTGGATCACCTCTCGCGTCATTACCGTCAGGACGCCTGGCAGCAAGAGGAACGGCCAAAGTGCATTCGCGAAGGTGGCAATGCCAACATACATGACGGTGAACGACAGGTAGATCGGATTACGGGTAAATCGAAAGGGGCCTGTGGTAACAATCGCTTTCGTCGGCGTGGCTGGATTTGGACTGGTGCCGGCTCGTCGCATGTTCAAGAACGCGGGAAAGCCAACTAGGAAGTTTAGCCCAATCAGCAGTGCACCAACTCGACGTGCGACGTTACGCGGCAAAAACGCCAAAGGTAAGAAGCGATTGAGCACCAGCCCGACGATCAGTGTCCCGACGTAGATTACCGGCGGCGGTGCTATGATGCCTGCGGTATCAAGCGGCTTTTCGGTCATCTATGCCCTCCTTTTGCAAATTGTTGAGGCCCATCGTAGCTACAACACACCCTGTCGTCAAGGCTGCTGAGCATCTGGCGTGTCTACCACGGCCAGTAAAATCAACTCAACTCCCGCCGGCATGTCGGCAACGATCAGTTGTCTATCCTGATTACCCAGTTCCAATGCGGTTTGGGCGCCGTAGCCGGTGCGAACCAGAATACTGCGGCAGCCTGCCGCCTTCCCGGCCTCGATGTCCCCGCGAGTATCGCCGATCATCCAGCTTGCTTTCAAATCGATCTTAAGATCGAGGGCAGCTTGTAGCAGCATTCCTGGCAAGGGCTTCCGGCAACTACAAGCGGGCGTGAAGTCGGGGTGATGGGGGCAGTAATACCATCCATCGATCTTCGCACCGCTCTGCCGTAAGAGCATGGTCATGTGCGTGTGGACGGCGGCAACGTCGGCAGCTTCATAGAAGCCCCGCGCAATTCCCGCTTGGTTACTTACCACCACGACCAATAGGCCTGCGCGGTTGAGCCGTGCAATCGCCGGCCCGACCCCGGCAATGAGCTCGACATCGGCCGGGCAGTGCAGGTAGTTGACCTCAACGTTGATCGTCCCGTCGCGATCAAGGAAGACGGCCGGGTGCAGAGCCGTCACTGTGCCACCGGTGCCTCTGGACCGAACAGCGCTTGCTCAACCTGATCGCAAAGGAAGTGGCCGACGACCATATACACTTCCTGGATCGCGAACGATGGATGGGCCGGTACGATCAGCGCATGATCACACAGCGGTGCCACAATGCCACCATCACGCCCTAACAAACCGAGTACCTGGCAGCCTTTGCGCCGCGCCACTTCCGCCGCCCGCACGATGCTCAATGATTGGCCACTTGTAGTCAGACAAATTAGTACATCTCCTGCCACGAGATGTGCCTCAGCTTGCCGTGCGAAAGCCTGTTCGTAGCCATAATCATTTGCGATACCCGTTAGGGCCGAGGTGTCAGTATGCAGTGCCAGGGCCGGCAGTGGTGGCCGGTCAATGAGATAACGTCCAACGAATTCTGCAGCAAGATGCTGGGCATCGGCCGCCGAGCCACCGTTGCCGCACCAGATCGATTTATTGCCGCGTCGATAACAAGCTACCAGCACTTCGACTTGTCGTGCGACCACTGGCAGTTGCTCATCAATGATGCGTTGCACCGTCTGCTGGTGGGCTTGGAACTGTGCTCGCGCCGCCGCCTCGTAGTTGATTGTCCTGGTCATGGTGATGTTGATCCTTGGGGAGTGGCAAGGCACTCGCGGTAAACGTCGAGCATCCGCCCGACCATATGTTCCGGCGTGTAGTTGGTCAAGACTTCGCGCCGGCCGGCCTGACCGAAACGAGCGCGTAGGTCGGGATTAGCGACCAGCACGCTGATTGCGCGTGCCAGCGACTGTGGGTTGGCGGGTGGAACGACAAACCCGGTCCGTCCATGTTGATTAATGAAGCTCGTGCCTGTACCCAGCTCGGTCGTCACCAATGGCAAACCGGCCGCCATAGCTTCAAGCAGCACGATTCCAAAGGCTTCAGAGCGCAGATGTGACGGCAGGACGAACAGGTCGGCAGCATGGTAATAGGCTGGCAGATCACGGTTGGCCATGCCGCCCACAAAAAAGACGCGTTCATGCAGACCCAACCGGGCAGTTGCCTCCCGTAATGCCGCTTCCTCCGGTCCTGCACCGACGATCAGTAGTGTCGCCTCGACTTGTTGCATCGCCTCAATCAGAAAATGCAACCCTTTATAGTAGCGCAACACTCCGACGGTAAGCAGAAGCGGACCGGGCCAGCGCCGGCGGATATCGCCAACTTGTTCACCATCGAAGGTCGCAAAGCGTTGCACGTCGATACCATAGGGCACGACGCGACATTTTGCGGCGTGCGGTCGCAAAAATGGTGACGAGTCGATATAGGGCTTGCTAGTCGCCACGATCCGCGTTGCGTGGCGGAGTGTGCGCTCCAACACGGGCCGGTAGATCCGCAGCAACCGCTGCTGTCGGACGACGTCACTATGATAGCTCACGACCAACGGCGGCCTCCCCGGTACAGCGCGCGCAACGATGTCGCCCGGCGGGTAGGGCATGTGGAGGTCCACGATGTTGGCCTTGATTGTACGGGCCATGATCGCCATGCCAATACTGAAAGGCGTTGAGGCCATGTGCAGGTCGCGTGCCGTCCTAATGACCTGAACCCCTTGCTCGTCTTCAATCAGCGTTTCGGCGGTTGTATTCGTAACGAGTACGGTTGCTTGATGGCCCTGCCGCACTAGCCCTTCGGCTAATACTTGGATGTGGCCCTCGATGCCTCCGACCACCGGATAATAGTCTTTATAGATGTGTAAAACGTGCACGCACTCTTCCTACAGGACCTCCGGGGCTAGATTATAGCATGCGACAGTCGGCGGGTCGGGCTCCATTGGCCCGGCTCGCTTTGACAGTGGCTGAGCACAATGGGACAATGCAGCCATGCCCGAATTACCCGAAGTAGAAACGATCGTTCGTTCATTGGCAATACAACTCATTGGCCATCGCATTACCGGTTGCCCGCATCTTGATTGGCCCCGTACGATTGCTGCTCCCACCCCCGACCAGTTCTGTGCACTGCTCCAGAATCGACCAATCCAGGCCGTCGAGCGCCGTGCTAAATACCTGATCCTGCGTCTCGACCGGGGTGAAGCGTTGGTCATCCATCTACGTATGACTGGCCAACTGACGGTTCAACCTGCCGGTAGGCTTCCCGATAGCCATACCCATCTGGTCTTTGACATAGATGATGGTCGCAGCCTCCAATTCCGTGACGCCCGCAAATTTGGCCGCGTGTGGTTGCTTGACGCGCCCGGCCTTGCCTTGCTCCACCGGCACCTCGGCCCTGAGCCACTCGACGAAGCGCTAACTGCCGCCGAGTTTGCCCTGCTGTTACGCCGCCGAAAAGGTGCGCTCAAACCGATCTTATTAAACCAGCAGGTCATCGCCGGGCTGGGCAATATTTATGTGGATGAGGCCCTCTGGCAAGCCCAGTTGCATCCCTTACGCACGGTTCCCGCACTCAGTGACGACGATGTGCAACACCTGTTTCAGGCGATCCAATCGGTGCTCCACTCGGCCATCGCACACCGTGGAACCACCTTTGGCCAATATGTAGATGGGCTGGGCCAAGCGGGTGCTAACCAATACCACCTCAATGTCTACGGCCGCCAGGGCGAGCCTTGCCCACGCTGCGGCACCCCCATCGAGAAGCTCACAGTTGCGCAACGCGGTACCCATATTTGCCCCCATTGCCAGCCCCAGCCATGAACATTTCTTTGATCGCGACCGTCAAAAATGAGGGCGATAACGTCGTCGAACTCCTTGATTCGATGCTGCGGCAGACCTTGCTGCCCGATGAGATCGTGATTAATGATAATGGTAGTACCGACAATACAATTGCCTTGCTCGAAAGCTATATCCAAGCTGGCTATCCCATTCGGCTAGTCCGAGGTGGTCATAATATTCCCTCGGGCCGCAACCATGCGATTCGGCATGCGGCAGGTCCGATCATCGCCTCGTGCGATGCAGGTCTGACCTTACCTCAGCATTGGCTTGCTAAAATCACGGCTCCGCTGCTCAATGATGAGGCCGATATCGTGGGCGGTTTCTACGAGCCCGATGCACGCTCGCTCTGGGAAGCGGCTCTGGGTGCCGCTAACTACCCTGATGTGTCCGAAGTTGATCCGTCTACTTTTTTGCCCGCCGGTCAGTCAGTCGCCTTTACCAAGCAGGCTTGGGCGACAGTCGGTGGGTATCCAGAATGGGCTGATACCTGCGAGGATTTGATCTTTGATCAAGCCGTGCTCCAACACGGCTTTCGCTTTGTCTTCGCTCCGGATGCGGCGGTGCGCTTTCGTCCACGCTCCACTCCGCAGGCGTATTTTCGCCAGTACTTCACCTATGCACGTGGCGATGGTCACGCCAATCTATGGCCGCGTCGCCATGCCATTCGCTATGGTACCTATAGTGGGCTAGGCCTGATCATGTGGTTAGCACGTCGCTGGAACTGGGCCATCTTGTGGCTATTGCCCCCCTTTGTTGTCGCATACCTGCGCAAACCTGTAAGGCGCGCCTGGTTGCACACGGGGACGTTTACTCTGCCTGATCGGGTGCTCGTACTACTATTGCTACCGGTGATTCGGCTCATTGGCGACGTGGCAAAGTTACTTGGCTACCCCGTGGGACTGCGGCGCCGCGCCCGCCGAATGGGTCGAGAACATCTGGCTGAAACGCGCCCCGCAGTCTCGATAAACGGCGGCCCGGGCGCGTGAAACCGTTGCGCATAGCCTTCGTTGATTCGTGGCTGCAGACTGCTGTCGCCGGCAGTGGTACCGCCGTGGCCATTGGTGGGTTAGAGGCAGCACTACGGGAACAGGGTCACCTTGTTGATCGCCATGCTCCAACCCCGGATCGCTGGCCGCTAACCTTGCGGCGGTTGCGCTTCAATCTGCTCGTCTCTGACCGCCTCCGACGCTCAACCTATGATCTAGTGGTCGGCTTCGATATCGATGGCTGTGGCTTTGCTGTTGTGCCCAATAAGCCCTATGTGTGTAGCATCAAAGGTGTTATTGCCGAAGAATTGCAGCATGAGCGCGGTCACGTCTGGCTGTTATTTCAATTACTGGCCCGCATTGAGGGCTGGAATGCCCGCCGGGCACGGCGCGTGTTAACAGACAGCGCTTATGCTCGCGCTGCCGTTCACCAACATTACCGCGTGCCTTTAGATCGAATTGGCCTCGTTCCCGAAGGTATCGATCTCGCGCGCTGGCAAGACACAGTGGCAGAGTTGCCTGCTAAACCCCATTCCAACCCAACGATTCTCTGTGTAGCGCGCCAGTATCATCGCAAACATGTTGACGATCTGTTATCGGCTGCCGCTCTCCTGCGAAGGCACCTTCCCGCTGTCAAGGTCAGGATCGTGGGCGATGGACGGGAGCATCATGCGCTGGTGCACCAGGCCGGCGAGCTAGGCTTGGCTGATTGTGTCACGTTTCTCCAAAACCTCTCCTTTCAGGAGCTGGTCCTGGAATACGTCCAGGCCGATCTCTTCTGCCTGCCGAGCCGCCAGGAGGGCTTTGGCATTGTTTTTTTGGAGGCGATGGCCTGCAGTAAACCCATCGTCAGTACCAATGCCGCAGCCATTCCCGAACTTGTCGCGCATGGTCAGACCGGCATCCTGGTTTCACCCGGCGACGTTGTGGCGCTGGCCGGTGCACTCTTTGTGCTGCTGACCGATGCTGATCGTCGTGTCGCATATGGCAATGCCGGTCGTGAGCGTGTTGCTGACTATACCTGGCAGAGGAGTGCCGACCGGTTCTTGAGCGAAATTACACCATTGCTGAATACTACATAGGAGACGACTATGCCGAAGTTAACCCCCGAAGAAGTCCGGGCACAAGTTGCCGATCTTACCGATTGGAACGTGGACACCATGCTCCGCAAGCACTACCACTTTCCCGACTTTCAAACCGCGATTGCCTGGGTCATCCGCGTGGCCTTTTTGGCCGAAGCACACAACCACCACCCGGATCTCACGATTCGCTATAATCGCGTGGATGTTGCGCTTGAGACGCACGATCTAGGCGGTTTATCCGAAAAAGATGTCGAACTGGCGCGAGCCATTGATGGTCTGGGTGGTTAAGTGACGCATGGCCTACTGCTATAGTCGTAGCGCGAGTGCAAGAAAAGGTAATCCCCACTGCGGTGCACACTCAACAGCTTACTTTGGGGTGGTTGCTCGTATGGAAACGCTATGCCTTCAACCATGCTTGGTCGTCGTTCTTCGGGCGTATTGCCGACCAAAATTGGGCTAAGCGTCACAAATTCGTCGTTAATCATGCCGGCCGCATGCAGACTGCCGTAGACCTGCGGCCCCCCTTCACATAACAGCGTGTTCACGGCATAGTCGCGGTGCAGGTGGCGCATCAGTTGCTGAATATCAAGGGTATTGTCAGGCGCATACACTTCGACGTGTGGTGCACGGCGCAACAGCTCTGTTGCTGCTGCTACGCCTCCTCTCGTTGTTGCTAGCAGGACACGCAGGCCGGGGGTCTGGAAGGTTGGTGCATTGAGAGCCGTAACCGTACCACTGCGTGTCATAATCACAGTCATTGGCGTGGGACTCCGTCCCTCCTGTTGCCGCAGATCCAGCCAGGCCGCCCTATCCTCGCCGAAGACGGCGTCCGGCGTCCAGATATGATTGCCGGCGTTGCCCAGCGAACTGCCGCCTATCAGGATCGCATCCGCACGCGACCGCAGCAATCCCATCAGCCAACGATCATGCACGTTATAGCGACTTATATCCCCACCACCCATATGCTTCGGTACATTGAACGAGACCCGGCCATCATGCGATGTTACAAAGTTCGCATACACATACGGGTGATCGGTGGATGGCAAGAGGGGCCACCCGCTATAGAGTTGGGCGAATGCAGACGGGAGCCTCGCTTCGCCCGTTTGCTCGTCAAATAACGGAATGAATGGTGTTCCGGGGCCCCGCGGTGTAGGTAGCGACATTAGTTCACTACTACCCTCGGCTACGGCCATGCCCGACCAGGTCCATAAACTCGGCCCGTGTTCTCGCATCAGTTTTGAAACGACCACGTAGCGCGCTCGTAACCATATTGGCGTTCTCTTTGCGCACGCCGCGCATCATCGAGCACATGTGGACGCCTTCAACGACCACCGCGACTCCCTGTGCATTGGTGGCCTGTTCCATAAATTCAGCAATCTGTTGGGTGAGGCGCTCCTGAACTTGCAGTCGGCGCGCAAACATGTCAACGATGCGCGGGATCTTGGAGAGGCCGATCACTTTGCCATGCGGTAAATAGGCAACATGTGCTCGCCCAAAAAAGGGCAACATATGATGCTCACACAAACTATAATATTGGATGTCGCGCACCAGCACCATCTCGTCATAATGCACCGTAAATACGGCATCATTGATCAGCGCTTGGGGATCGACATGATACCCTGCTGTCAGTTCGGCATACATTGTCGCCACCCGCTGGGGCGTGCCTCTCAGTCCTTCACGATCAGGGTCCTCGCCGATCTCAGTCAAAATCGTACGGACTGCCGCTTCGGTCTGCGGGTTGGACCTGAACTGCAGCCGCTCCATTTTGCCGATGCCGTAAGCCGTTTCGAAGGGAGTATCATCCATTCCTGGGTCGCTGCATTCCATGATGCTCATGGCTCCCTTATCCATCGCCTACAGCATACCATATCAGGACTGCGGGCTGCCGCAATTCGGTCTCCTGAGGAGTGATTGTGCTACACTAGGGAGGCGAATTCCGGTTCCGCTTGGGATAAAATATGAACGGGTAGTTGGAGGGTAACAAATGTTCGAGCGCTTTAAACAGAAGCATGATCGTACTCCTAAGAATGCTGCTGACCGCGTTCCACCCGG
>JBBRHB010000214.1:0-7948 GCA_038223355.1 Chloroflexales bacterium | reverse complement strand
ATAATGCGGAATGAACTCATGGGTTGATCCTCCTTAAACGATTATGGCTGTTCTTGAGTTGTGACGCCCGGCACATTAATAGGCGGCATCAGCGTCGTGCCTCCCGCCGCAGCGATGGCGTCGACGACGGCTTGGCGATGATCGGGCATGACCAACGCGATGATAATGCCCCCGCCACCTGAACCTGAAATCTTGGCACCACATGCACCGGCACCCAGGGCTGCAGCGATTAGCTGATCTATTTCCGGGCATGACACGCCAAGCTTTTCCAGGATAAGTTGATTGAGATTGAGTAGGTGACCAAGCGGTTGCCAGGCACCCTGTTCCAGCAGCGGCAGAGCTAGCCGCGTCAGCGTTCCAATCGTCTGGAAATAAGCCATGCGGCTATCTGGTGCCTCGCTTAACCAACGGCGGACGCGGCCGTTGACCGCGCTGGTCGCTGCGATCACGCCCGTATTGCCGATGATCAACGACAAGCCCGCCGCACAGGGTACCCGCTGCGCCAACCCATGATTGGTGACGCGAATAACGCCGCCGAGCAGCGAAGTCTGTGTATCCAGGGCGGAGGCGATGCCGCCATGCGCGATAATGTCGCCACCATGTGCCCAGGCCGCCCACTGCTCAAGGCGGGGCAGTTGTGGTAGGAGCGCTCCAGCCGCAGCAACCAGCGCAGTGAAAGCTGCGCCGCCGGAGCCAAGCCCGGATGAGGTAGGGATCTCGCTCTCCCACGCAATGTCTAGCCCGGTCGGCAGGCCGTGCTCAAGCATCAAAGCAAGAATATATTTCGCCGGGGCAAAGTAATCGCGCGCGGCCAAGGCCTGGATCGCGGTGTAGTCTTCCGCCGCGCGCTGCCGTTCGACCCACTGTCGCAACGCGGTCAAATCCTCGCGGTGGATGGTCGCGTGCTGTAAGCCACTCCGCAGCCGGTACTGATCTATGTCCAAGCGACCCACGTGACAGCGCGCATACAGGCCGACCGCGACCGACAGCGCCGGCTGCCCGCGATTGACCGCATGCTCACCAACCAGGATCACCTTCCCGGGAGCTGAAGCGGTGACGCTGGCTGCGTGACTAGGGACGCTCACGCTGTTGCCATGAGCCACCGGCCAGATAGCCGCCGTCCACAATCAGTGTTTGACCCGTCATATAGGAAGAAGCATCAGAGGCGAGAAACACGGTGGCGCCGACAAGCTCTTCAGGTCGGCCCGGTCGTCGGGCGGGAATCCGGGCCAGCAACCATTGGCGTCGCCGGTCATCACCCCAAAGCGGCATCTCGGTCAGCGGGGTGACGATGAAGCCCGGTGCCAGGCAGTTGACCTGGATGTTCTCATCAGCCCACTCCACAGCCAGTGTTTTTGTCAGCTGCGCCACCCCACCTTTGGTGGCACCATAGACCGAGACTTCTCCCAGACCATCGAATGATGTGACCGACCCAATGTTAATGATCTTGCCGCCCCCGGTCTCGCGCATGCTCTTGTGGGCAGCCTGACATACGAAGAAAAGGCTGCGCAGATTAATGTCAACAATCGTCTTCCAATCTTCCTCTGTAACCTCGCTGGCTGGCTTGCGCCGGTTCGTACCTGCACAGTTGATTAAAATATCAAGGCGCCCCAAAGCCTCGGTGGCATCACGGACCAGTTGATGGCAGGTTGATACCTCAGAAAGATCAGCAGTTAGGATCTTGCCGCATCCCCCACCGGCTTCGATCTGATACTTGAGTTCCTCTAATGGCTCCCGACGGGTGCCATGGAGTCCAACGCGAGCCCCTGCCTCAGCTAGGCTGCCTGCCAACACGCGTCCAATACCACCGCTCGCCCCCGTGATCAAGACTGCCTTGCCTTCGAGTGAGAAAAGCCGATCAAACAGAGACTGCTCTCGCCCCATTACATGCTCCTCGTCACCGGCAAAATGCTTTTAGAGCCGTATAGTCTCACCGCTGGCTGCCGACCTGTACGCCGCGTGGACTAAACGAACCGTGCGCAGGTTATCCTCACCACTGGTTTCAGCAACGCCAGTTCCGCGGAGGGCTTGCAACAAGTTTACGTTACAGGGTACTATACTCGCATGCACGAGGTCATACTCCGGAGCAGCCCAGGCATAGTGCGTCGGTGGGTAGCGTCGGGCGTGCGTGCCCGCCTCAGTCGTAACTCGAATCCAGTAGTCGAGACCGAGCTCGGCCGAGCCGCGGTCACCTTCCACAAAGATCGTCGTTTGCGGGAAACGGTCATGCTCTAGTGGGGTTTCAGCATAGGCCATCTCACAGATTACCGTCGTCTTGCTATCCATTTCAAGCAGCACTGTCGCAACGTCTTCACCTTTAATATCATGGTGGATGTGATGTGTCTGGCAAGCGAGCCTTTCAGCTTCTCCAAAGAACAAGCGCGCAACATCAAGGATATGGCTGCCGAGGTCTGTCAAGATAAACTGGTCCAGCTCCTTGAGGAACGGCTGATTCACGAACACTGGAAAGCCCGTGATCATGGCGATGCGTGCTCGAAAGGGGACCCCGATCACTCCGCTCGCCACAACCTCCTTCAATTGGCGGATCGGCGTCTGCCAGCGCCAGTTTTCGTGGACGAAGAAAGGTACACCCGCCGCGCGACAGGTCATAACCATCTGCTCCGCTAAAGCCAGTGTTGGTGCCATGGGCTTCTGACAAATGACTGGCACTTTATACTGAGCCGCCAAGGCAACGAAGGCGCTATGCGTATCAACGTCCGTAATAATGTCCATGAAGTCGAGCTGTTCCCGCTGGAGTAATTCTGCCGGATCGTCATAGACAGCCGGTATATTAAACTCGGTCGCCAGCGTTGCTGCTTTGGCACGCGTACGGTTGAAGAGTGCCACGCACTCGGTGCCCGGAATCTCGGTCCAGGCCGCCAACTGGAAGCGCGACCAAAAGCCGGTCCCGAAGATAGCAAATCGCAAATTCTTCATAGCAGACGACTTACAAACTCCACAAGCATTCGCTGATCCGGTATGACCAGATAGTACTGGTCCATCGGCAGTTTGTCAAGCATCAATCGGCTGCTAATACTAGACCTAAGTTAACGAGCACCACGAATTCAAGTCCATCTTGCCTGAGTAACATTCATTTGAGCTACGAATAGTACCATAGCGACCATGCGAAACAGTATAAAATCATCTCCACCTCTACCACTACCACTTTCGTTAAGCATTGACACACCTCGTACAAGTGGTATGATGGCATTCGATACAACACGAGGCTTATGACCAAGGGTGGGGTGCGACATGAAGATTTTGATCATCGGTGGCACGGGTCTGATTAGCACCTCGATCACGCGCTTCCTGCTTGAGCGCGGCGACGATGTCACGCATTTCAATCGCGGTCAGCAAAATCTATACGCAACACCGCTAGACGCCAAAGTGATCCATGGCGACCGCACTGATTATCCAGCTTTCGAGCGTCAGATGGCCACTGCGGGCCATTTTGACTGTGTCATCGATATGATCGGTTACACGCCTGGGGATGCCGAAAGCGCGGTGCGTGCCTTTCGGGGACGTACCGCGCATTTTATCTTCTGCAGCACCGTCGATGTATATCGCAAGCCCGCCGGCCACTATCCGGTGACCGAAGCCGAGGAGTATGGGGGCTTGAATACGTATAGTAGCAACAAGGTTGTATGCGAGCAGATCTTGCGAACGGCCTACGAGCGTGAAGCATTTCCACTGACGATTATTCGCCCCGCTTACACCTACGGTGAAGGACGGGGTCCCATCCATTCCTTGGGTGGCCGTACAATTTACCTTGATCGTATGCGCAAAGGCAAGCCCATCATTGTGCACGGCGATGGCAATGCCTTCTGGACGGCGTGCTACCGCGACGATGTCGCGCGTGCATTCGTGGCAGCAGCCGGTCAAGTACAGACGGTCGGCAAGTCATATCATACGCCGGGTGAAGAATGGATGACCTGGGATACCTATCACGGGCGCGTGGCCGAAGCGCTTGGCGTGCCGCTACCACAACTCGTGCACATTCCTACCGATACCCTCGTACGTCTTGCTCCACGAGAGGCCGCAATCGTAGTCGAAAACTTCCAGTTCAGCAATATCTTTGACACAACCGCTGCCAGAAATGAACTGAAGTTCCGGTATACTGTGCCATGGGTCGAAGGCGTCCGCCGCATGGTCACGTGGCTGGACGAGCACGGGCGTATCGAAGACAGTGCTGCAGCGCCCTTTGAGGATCAGGTGATCGCTACCTGGCGACGCTGCGAAGACCACGCTGTACAGGAGCTTAATAAAACCAACTCGCGTACCGCCTAATCCCAGCCGCGAAGCCGGTCCGCTTGAAAGAGATGATGCCATGACAGATACCGCCCAGCAACTACGCCCGCCCGTGCGCGCAACCCGTTTATCAGATCAGGTGGCAGCCCAGCTCCAGGCGCTCATTATAGATAATGCGCTGAAACCTGGCGAGAAACTGCCGTCGGAGCGCGACCTCTGCGAGTTGCTTAGTGTCAGCCGGACAGTGGTGCGCGAGGCCGTGCGCTCGCTCGTTGTTAAGGGCTTGCTCGAAGTACGGCCGGGTGGCCGGATGGTCGTGCGTGCTCCTGATGCCGCCCTGGTCTCCGAGTTAATGACACTGATGCTGCGTAGTGGCGGCGGGGAAATTGCATTCTCGCATATTCAAGAGGTTCGCCGACTCCTAGAGGTCGAACTGGCCGCGCTGGCGGCGGAGCGCCGAGATGAGACCGATCTGCTGCGCATGGAGGTACTCCTTCGATCAATGGTCGAGCATCAGAACGATCCACATCGCTGGGCCGATGCAGATGTTGCATTTCATGCAGCCATCGCAGCGGCAACGCATAATCCGCTCTACCCAGTGCTCCTCCATTCAATTGTCGAAATGCTGATCGAGATCCGGCTTACAGGCATCCGCTTGCCTGAAACACCCCAGAAAGCCTACCAGCACCACCTAAGGGTCTTTGAACGGATTAAGGCACAAGATCGGCCGGGAGCACGTAAAGCAATGTAGGAGCATCTCCAGGAAGCCGAGGCTACCTTCCAAAAGGCGCGCTTTTCCAAAATACCCCGCACATCATCGTAGGCCGTACCCTTACTCTTCAAATATCAAACTGGTATAACCAGTAGTTTAGTAGCATAGGCCTTACAGTGAGCTTTCTTTGTGTGAAGATGCTCAGCGGTGATCCTTCAGCCTGCCCAAAATTCTCTTGCTGCATATTGAAGCGAGCATTTCTAGACGTACCTGCCATGCTGTTGAAGCCTTGAAAAGTACGTGCTAGAGCTTGATCCCGCCAACCTAGGCCTATCGCTCAAAGGAACGTGTTCTGAATGTTGTGCGGCTCTCGGTTATTGGCCTCTTGACAACAAGTCTTCATCTGGTATGATGACATCCATCGAGTATTGCATACCTAGCTGAACGAACTGCCTCCCTTTGAACCTGACGATGGTGACGGAAGGATAAGGATGAGCGGCAAGACATTGGTTCCACCCGAAGCGACATCCCAGGCCGTGACCTCAGGGCTTGCCTCGGCGAAACCAACACAGTGGACCGCCCTTGGTCAACGCTTGCGTCGGGAACGTGCACGCAGCGGCACGCTCTTTCTGATGGCGCTCCCTGGAATGCTCGTGCTCTTCACCTTCTCTTACCTGCCGCTGCCCGACATGATTCTCGCCTTCAAGGACTTTAAGGCTGCCCAAGGTGTTTGGGGCAGTCGTTGGGTCGGGCTCACGAACTTCCAGTTCTTGTTCGGCACAGGTACAGCTTGGCGCATCATTCGCAACACCTTGTTTCTGAATAGTCTATTTATTGTTGCAACGTTGGTCGGCTCGTTGGTACTCGCTACGTTGCTCAACGAAATTTCTGACTCATTTTTCGCACGCATCTACCAGTCGATTTTATTCTTTCCCTACTTCGTGTCGTACGTCATTGTTGGCTACTTTGTGTTCATCTTCTTAAGTTCGGACAATGGTGTCGTTAACCACGTCCTGCAAAACGTAGGCCGGCAACCCGTCAACTGGTTTAACCAACCTGCCTACTGGCCTTTCATTTTGACCTTAGTGACCCTCTGGCACAATCTTGGCTACTATACGGTGATTTACCTCGCGGGTATCATCGCTATCAACCCAGAATACTACGAAGCTGCACGCATCGACGGCGCAACGAAGTGGCAGGAAATCCGGTACATCATGCTGCCCTTGATTCGTCCGCTGATTATCATCAACGTGCTACTGGCAGTTGGTCGCATCTTCTTCGCCAACTTCGACATGTTTATTAATGTCACGCGCCAGCAAGGCGCCTTGCTGCCCACGACCGATGTGATCGATACCTACGTGTACCGGACCCTCACGGCGATCGGTAATTTCAACATGGCGTCCGCCGCGGGCTTATTTCAGGCCGTCGCCGGCTTCATTCTGGTCATCTTGGCCAATTGGATTGTGCGACGCGTCGACGCTGATCAAGCGCTGTTCTAAACAGATTCGAAGGTGAAGGGAGGCTAGGCATGGCAATGACGCGCGCTCAAGTCAGACACAAGGTGCAGCGCCGACGGGCTGTCGCACTCGGCTTAACTCACGCCTTGATGATTCTGGTGAGCATTGCCTGTGCCGTACCACTGCTGCTGATCGTGTCAGCCTCCTTGACGGACGAACGAGCACTCGTTGAGAACGGCTTTCAGCTTATTCCGTCGAAGTTCAGCATCTATGCCTACCAGTTTTTGCTGGCCGATTCGGGGCGCATCTTGGGGGCCTATAGCATCTCGATCTTCGTGACCTTCGTGGGTGCTTCGCTCAGCCTGCTGCTTATGTCGCTGCTCGGATACGCCCTATCACGAAAAGACTTTCCGCTGCGTCGGCTGATCTCTTTTTTCGTCTTCTTTCCGCTCTTGTTCAACGCCGGCCTCGTCCCGTTTTACATCCTGATGACACGCACGCTCCACCTTAAGGACAACCTGCTGGCACTCATTTTGCCGCCGCTCGTCCAGCCGTTCTTCACGCTGTTACTCCGTACCTATTTCTCCACCCTACCACGCGATTTAATCGAAGCGGCAAAGTTAGACGGGGCCAGTGAGTGGCGCATCTTCTTTCAGATCGTTGTGCCGCTGTCAACGCCAGCCTTAGCCACGGTTGGGCTTTTCTCGTTGTTGTTCTACTGGAACGACTTTTACCTGTCGCTGCTCTTCATTAATAATCCGCGCTACTATAACCTCCAGTACTTACTCTACAAGATCATCTCGAATCTCCAGGTACTAGAAAACTCCTTCATGCAGTCCGGTAGCAAACCCCCGCTGCAATCCGTGCGAATGGCAATGGCGGTATTAGCCATGGGGCCCGTTTTGTTTGCCTTCCTGTTCGTCCAGAAGTACTTCGTCAGAGGCATCACCGTCGGCAGTTTAAAAGGCGATTAGATTAAAGGAGGTGATGGTGCGCGTCCTGCGCCAGCCGTGCTCTGCCTTTCGGTCGGTCAACCCCCAACAAACGCTTCATCTTAGGAGGAAGCCACGCATGTTCAAGAGCATCCATCCAGTCAAAGCCCTATCGGTGATGGCACTCAGTGCCATCCTCCTGCTGGTAGCCTGTGGTGCACCGCCGGCCGGGCAAACATCATCAGCGACGGACATTCCGCAGGCTAATAGTGGCACGCAACCAGCAGCAGCCACAATGGCAACAACACAGGCCATCACAGCAGCACCGGCTACACAGGAGGCCGCGACGGCAGCACCCGCCACATCGGCGGCGGTCACACCTGCAGCGGTCACGGGCGACGTACCAGAGCTGATCTATTACCTTGCGGCCACTGGAGCGCCCAATGCCTTAAAAGATCTGGCGGACGTTCAAGATGCCGTTAATAAGATTTTGGTGCCAAAGATTGGCGCGAAAATCAAGCTCCAACCGATCGGTTTTACTGAAGCTGCGCAGAAGACCAGGCTCACGCTGCAAAGCGGCGAGCCCTGTGATTTACTCT
>JBBRHB010000213.1:0-7958 GCA_038223355.1 Chloroflexales bacterium | reverse complement strand
CACGAAATTCGGCCACTCCGAAATCAGGCCAAAAAATTGGCGTCATGTAGTATTCACTGTAAGCCGCCTGCCAGATCAAAAAGTTCGATAGGCGGAAATCGCCTCCGGTCCGAATGATCAAATCCGGATCGGGCATATCATGGGTGTACAAATGCTGCGAAATGGCATCTTCCGTAATATCTTCAGCACTTGCACCAGCATTGAGCAGTTCCCGCACTGCATTCACAATATCGGCGCGGCCACCATAATTAAAAGCGACTGCTAGAGTGAGCGTGTTATTGTGCCGCGTCAATTCAACCGCATCGTGTATTTTTTGCTCCAGGCGCGGTGCGACATTTTCAAAGCTCCCAAGATGCTTGATTTGTACACCTTCAGCATGGAGATTTGCGGTTTCGCGATCAATAAACTCGCCCAGAATCATCATCAAGCCCAGGACCTCTGGTCCGGGACGCTTCCAGTTCTCGGTCGAGAAGGCGTAGATCGTTAGGTAGCGCACGCCCTGATCTTTGGACTCGCGTACGATCCGCCGAATATTTTCGGTGCCTTGACGGTGCCCCGCCAGCCGGGGCAACCCACGACCCCTGGCCCACCGCCCATTGCCGTCCATGATGATCGCGATGTGCTTCGGCCCGCCCATCTGCTTCGTCACACTTCCATGATATCGGCTTCCTTTGCGGAGCCAATATGATCCATCTCACGGGTATAGCGGTCGGTCAGCTCCTGGAGCTTTTCTTGGCCCCGCTTCAGTTCGTCGGCCGTGATCTGCTTGTCGGTTTCCAGCTTTTTGAACTCGTTTTGGCTATCACGCCGCACGTTACGTAGCGCCACCTTTGACTCTTCAACGGCTTTCTTGACCTGCTTCGTCAGATCCTTGCGACGTTGTTCGGTCAATTGTGGGACGATCAAGCGAATCACGCGACCATCATTTGTGGGATTAATCCCCAGGTCCGAGTTCTGGATCGCTTTTTCAATCGCCTTGAATGCGCCTTGGTCCCACGGTTGAATAACAAGCGAGCGTGCATCAGGAGCCGATACACTCCCCAGCTGGTTGATCGGCATTGAGGAGCCATAATACTCTACCTGAATCTGCTCAACCAACGCAGGAGCTGCACGACCGGTACGAATACTACTCAGATGATGTCGTAGCGCATCAATCGACTTCTTCATCTTTGATTCAGCGTCATTCAGCGTCTCTTTGACCACGATCAATCTCCTTTCACGTGCACACGTTGTCGCACCAAAGCCGTCAAGCTTACCCGCGCCGCAGGAGCGTACCAATCTGCTCCCCATCGACAATGCGGGCTGCGTTGCCTGGCACAAACATATTAAAAACGACCATTGGAATATCATTATCATTGCAAAAGGTGAGGGCGGTGCTATCCATGACTTTCAAGCTGCGACTAATGGCCTCACCATAGCTCAAAACATCGAACTTCTTGGCCGAAGCATCACGACGCGGGTCGGCATTATACACACCATCAACTCCGTGCTTTGCCATCAAGATTACCTCAGCACCTAGCTCTGCCGCCCGCAAGGCAGCACCGGTGTCTGTAGTAAAATACGGGTTGCCAGTGCCGCCGGCCAATAATACGACCCGTCCCTTTTCCATATGTCGCAACGCCCGCCGTCGAATAAAAGGCTCGGCGACCTCAGGCATTTGAATAGCAGTCATGGCTCGCGTAAAGATACCATGCTGCTCAAGTGCATCCTGGAGTGCCAAGGCGTTAATAATGGTCGCCAGCATACCCGCATAATGAGCCTGCGGGGCATCCATTCCGCCCGCAATCGCAGGCGCACCGCGCCAAATATTGCCACCGCCGAGCACAACTGCCAGCTGTACGCCACGCTCCAAGACCAGTTGCATCTCTGCCGCCAGGTAGCCGACAACCACCGGATCGACGCCATAGCCGCGCTCACCGGCTAGCGCCTCGCCACTAAGCTTCAGGAGCACCCGTTTATATTTTGCTTGGCTCATAATAGCGGCAAGCATAGCGGGTCGAACATTATTCGGCCCGCTACATTACCCTTATTCCCCCACTTCGTAACGAACGAAGCGCCGCACCACAATGTTTTCACGCGTTTTAGCAATCGTATCGCGAACCATCTCGCCGATTGTCGAGCTTGGCTGCTTGATAAATGGCTGCTCGAGCAGCACATTCTCTTCATAAAACTTGGGTGACTTGGCCGCTTCTGCCTGCCCCGCAGCATCCACATCATCCTTCGACAGATATTTGGGGTTGACCGCTGCGATATGAAGTGCTATATCCTTAGCCAGTTGTACGAAGGCCTCGTTGCGTCCAACGAAATCGGTCTCACAATTCAACTCAACCAGTGCGACAACCCGGTTGCCGGGATGCACATATATCTCGATTCGGCCTTCACGCGCCTCACGCGTCTTCTTTTTATCGCCAATTTCACGCCCTTTTTCACGCAGGATGTTGAGCGCCTCTGCCATATCGCCGTTGGCCTGTTCCAACACTTTTTTGCATTCCATGGGCCCTGCGCCCGTTCGTTCACGAAGCTCCTTAACCTGATCCATCGAAATAGCCACTTGTCTGCTCTCCTGACGGCGCCGTGCGCCTGGTTAGATACATAAAAATGGGGCCGATCGGCAGCCTGCGCGATCGCCCCACCGACTGGTACGTTCTCTTACTCTGCGCTGGCTTCCAGTTGATCGTCATGGCCTTCATAGCGGCCCTCGCGACGTTGGGCACCTTCGACTGCCGCATCGGCCATCTTCTTCGCGATGAGCCGAATGCCGCGAATAGCATCGTCGTTGGAGGGGATCACATAATCGATCACATCTGGGTTGCAATTACTGTCGACCATTGCCACAATCGGAATATGCAGCTTTTGCGCTTCAGTCACTGCCAGTTCTTCACGATGAGGATCGACGATGAACAGCGCGGCCGGCAAGCGGTCCATGTTCTTCAAACCGCCAAAGACACGTAGTAGCTTCGTGATCTCGTCGTCGAGCCGCAACCCTTCAGCCTTGGTCAGCTTGGCAAAATCACCCCGGTCACGCCGTGCTTCCAACTGAGCCAGGTACTGCAGACGGGTCTTGATCGTCGTAAAGTTGGTCAGAGTTCCACCAAGCCAGCGATTGGTCACATACAACTGGTTGGCGCGACTGGCCTCTTCTTCGATAATATCACTGGCCTGCTTTTTCGTGCCGACGAACAAGACCTTTTGCCCACGGCTCACCAGATCAGCTATGAACTCATAGGCCTCTTGCACGGCCGGAATCGTTTGTACCAGATCGAGGATGTGAATGCCATTGCGCTCGGTAAAAATATACGGGCGCATCTTCGGGTTCCACTTCTTGGTCTGATGACCAAACTGGGCGCCCGCCTCCAATAACTCGCGCATCGATATAATGCGCTGTTGTGTTTCTGCTTGTGCCTGTGCCACTGTGTTTCGCTCCCTTATAAGGTGTCTATCCGCCAACCGGTTCATTCAGACGGTGTATACCGATGCGACGGCAGGGATCCACCGTTGTCCCCAGTTGTGTGTATTATGGTGCATTGCACCGCATGGAAGTATAGCATAGGGATAGGACGAAGGCAAAGCATCCGAGTGCTGTGCTTGCGCGCCGACCGCAGCGGGGCTCATCCTATTTCGTCTCGTCTTGATGCCGAAAATCAACGAAGCGATAGCCGACGCCCCGCTCGGTCAAGATATACTTTGGATGGGCCGGATCTTCTTCCAGCTTCTGGCGCAGATAGGTGATATACAACCGCAGATAATGATGCTCATCGCGGTACTCGGGTCCCCATACCTTCGCCAGCAACACGTCTTGTGGCATTACCCAGCCCGCCTTCTGCACGAGGTGATACAGCAGCCGGTACTCGGTTGGACGCAGGTTAACCGGCGCGCCGTTGATTAACACTTCGCGCCGGCCAAAGTCGACTGTCAGACGGTCATCGATCCGCAGTTGAGTTTGCTGCAGCGGCGGCTGGATTAAGTGGCGCCGCAACACCGCCCGCATCCGACTCACCAACTCGCGGTGCGAGAAGGGCTTGCCCAGGTAATCGTCGGCTCCCAACTCAAGTCCCTTAATGCGGTCTTCCTCATCATCCTTCGCCGTCAAAACGATGACCGGGATGGAGGTAAACTGGCGCATGCGGCGCAAGACCTCGAAGCCATCGAGCCCGGGCATCATAATATCTAGCAGCACGATGTCGGGCAGATCATCACGCACGCGGTCCAAAGCTTCACGCCCGCTGCGCGCCGCAATCACCCGGCAGCCTTCCAGTTCCAGATTCATGCGCATAAAGCTCACTATGCGTTGCTCGTCATCAACGACGAGTACCAATTTGTCTTTTAGCTCAACGCGTGGCTCTGCTGTACTCATAGCTCCAATCTGATCCTTTTCGCCATACATGTCTCCTGCTCCACGTTTGGCCCTACTCCTCCGTAGGCTCGACCCGCTTACGCGTCGTGCGCCGAGGCTTAGCCGGCGACACTTCGCCCCCTTCGGCCAGCGGCGGTGTCACGGCCTTAGGCGTTCGAGCGCGGCTCTTCGTGGCCGGCTTCGCCGGTGCCATAGCTGTTGCCAGTGAAGCGGCAACCTGAGCCGACCCTGCATCCGGCATGAGCGAAGACTGTTCAGCAACGGGGACGACTTCGGCGACCTGTGGCGTCTTAGGCACCTGGACCACCTCGGGGGAAGCCGCCATCTGCACCGGCGGTGCGACAGGCGCCGGCTCGTCGCGGGCCAATGGTGTGCTCGGCGGCCCGGCTAGCGACTGCTCAGGCACGGCTGCCGGTAGCTCCGGCATCTCAGCACCCCGCGCCTCGGGAACTGGACTGGCTATTCCGGCCATAGGGTGCTCAGGAGCCGGTCGTTCGGCCACTGGGGCTGCTGGCGTTGACCGTTCTGTAGTTGCTCGTTCGGCTGGTCTTAAAGGGAGACCTCCACTACGCAATGGCCGCTGCGTATTTCCGGCACCATCACTCGCGCGTTGGCTGCCATCCGCCGAACGTGGGCCATCGCTCGCCCCCAGTCGAAAAGGTGTGGCTCCCCCTGGCCGACCACCGCCCCCCGGTGAGCGGTCGTTCACCGAACGATTTGGCACACCAGATCCATTCCGCGTCGGCACTCGTGGCCCGCTGTCTTCGCGTGGCCGGCCCTGGCTCGGCAGACCCAAGCGTGGCAACGGCCGGCGCTGCGCACTTCGTTCGGTCCGCGGGTCACCCTCACCAAAGACCTCATAGCCCTTCGACTTCAAACGTTGTACAAACGTTTCATCAACCAGTACTTCTTCCAACGAATCTGCATCATAGGTGCCATACTGGTCGCGTAACATATCGCAAATCGCTTCGCCATGACTAAAGAGTTCGGTTGTCGTCATGACCTGGCGAAGCATTTTTAATTCGGCCATTCAAATATCTCCTCAATGCGGCCAGCGGCTACATTTGTTCAGTACACATTATACAATTGCTGCGTTCGACCTTGCGGCGACCTACTTATAGCGTATCTGCATCTTCCATCAGCTCATCTCCAGCCGTGGAGGGCTTCTGAGGCTTCACGGCTCCTTCCGGCAATTGATGACGCTCTAGCGGCAAATGGAACACGAAACGCGCACCACGACCTGGCTGCGATTCAACTGTCAGGCGGCTCCCGTGGGCCTGCAAAATAGCCTGGGCTAGATAAAGGCCGAGGCCCGCGCCCTGGGTAGTTCGGGTCAGCTTCCCTTCCACTCGATAAAAGCGCTCGAAAATCCGCTCCTGGTCCTCCCGCGCAATACCTATACCTTGATCGGCCACGTAAACCAGCGCCCTGTCCCCTTCCGACCACCCCCCGACACGGATCGTACCACCCTGCGGGCTATACTTAACCGCGTTCGTCAGCAAATTCGAAAGCACCATCCGAATGCGATCCTCATCACCTAAGACCAGTGGCAAGTCAGCGGCGAAACGTAACTCAAAGGTAAACTCCGGGCCGGCTGTTGCGGCTATCCCTTGCATAATCCGCTCGGCTAGCGTTGGTAGCGCGAATGGTGCCATAACCAGGGGTAGGCTACCGGCCTGTAGACGTGACACATCCAGCAGATTGCTCACCAAATCATTCAAACGGTCAGCTTCATCCTCAATAATCTGGAGCCCATCATCGAGTGTAGCACGATCCCAATGGGCGTCAGGCCGGCGCAGCGTGCCAGCATACCCTTTAATAATCGCGACCGGCGTCTTGAGCTCATGTGAGATCACCGACACAAACGTGAGTTGCTGCTCACGCTCATTTTTTTGGGCTGTAACGTCGCGCACATTCGCGATCGCACCTAAAAACGTTCGATCCGGGGCACGCGTTGGCGAATAGCGCGTTTGGAGGTAGCGTTTGCGCCCATCCCGTGTCGTCATCCAGCCTTCGGCAAGCGGATGCGATACATCGGCCCGCGCCTGGAGCGGACATGCAACCAGACACAAGTTTTCGCCGTTGGGCGTCTGGAGGCCAACCACTTCGGCACAAGGACGCCCGAGCGCTTCTTCGCGTGACCAGCCGGTCAGCAGTTCCATTGCCCGATTAAAGGTCGTGATTCGCCAGCGGCTATCTAGGATCATCACGCCGTCGGCTGCCTCTTCGATGATCGCATGCAAGCGTTCACTTTCCCGCACGGCGCGTTCATACAGCCGGGCATTCTGCACGGCCACGGCGGCCTGATCGGCAAAGGCCTGGAGCAGCACCCGATCATCGGTCGTAAAGGCAACATTAAGCGCCGCACGAAAGACCACGATTAGACCGATGACCGTATCTGCGAGAAGTAATGGGAGTGCGACGACCTGCCGTAACGGCAAATTTAGGGTTTCCGCTGCTGTTCTGGCAGCCGACACACTATCATCCGCTGACGAATCGGGTGCTAGCAGGACACGCAAGAGTGGTTCGAACGTCGCCCAGTTCGTCTGTGCCAGATTATACGAAACGACGACATGAAATTCTTCATCCTGCTGTTCCTGGAGCGCGATTAACCCATAGTTCCCGGCCACGATTTCGACGGCATACTCAATGACCAGCGACAGCACCGCTTGCATATCAAGCTGAGCCGTAATCGCTTTACCGATCCGGAGGAGGTAATCGCGCTGTTTTAAGCGTTCATCCATGGCTCTAATAGAATTCTGACACTTTGTTGACGTTGATATAATACATTGCTTGTATTATATAGTCATCAATCACTGTCGTCCCGAGCAACGTTCGGGCCATTTTGCTTTGCGGCTCTTCGGCCCGGATCAGTTTACACTTTCGCGGGGGCCACGATCCAAAGTGTCAGTGGTTTGTCTGGGCCAAAACGTCCCTCAAATGCCATAATTGGTTTACACCCCACTAGACATCTGCCACGCAACATGCTAGGATTGTGCCACCGGTTCGATAGGAGCACGAGGTTTATGTATCTGGATTTCAGCAACAAGCGTGCTCGTAAGCTTATCGAGGATTACGAGCTTTCCGAAGAAGAAGTTCGTCAAATTGTTGCTGCCGCGCGCATTAACCTCGCTACCTTTGATCCCGAGTACCGGGCGAACGTCACGCAACTATCCCAGGATCTCGACCGCTCTCGTCCCACCATTTACAACTGGGCCGATCGCGCCCTGGATGCGACCATTACATCGCTCCGCAACATTCGCACCGGTCGTCCGCCCAAAGAGCGTGCCATCCGCCGCATCCCTCGTCTCTCGAACGACTAGCCATTGCAAGCCCCCTTGTAACTGCCCCCGCACGGCGGGAGGCTCTCCTCCGTATACCGGCGGTCTACCGGGTGCCGGTCCTGTTGTCTGCATGCCTGAGGGCGTCGACTAAATAGCCCCGGAGTAGCGTCTCGCCTCGCGATAATCCCAAGGCGCTCCTGTATACTAGCGTTCAAGGCTTGCGTTCCTACACGATCAGCTTCTTGCGAGGAGGAACCCAGCATTATGAGTTTGAACGAGGTATTAGTACGTTTCCGGGCAATCGGCGGGATTGACCTCGC
>JBBRHB010000212.1:0-7969 GCA_038223355.1 Chloroflexales bacterium | reverse complement strand
CGTGGCGACCAGGTCGAAGTGGTCTGGCCGGTGGCCGCCCGGGGAGCTCTACAATAGCAGCATCACACACAGTCTGCGGGGAGCTTTGGGGCCTCTCGGCTACAATCTGTATGTCTGGATGTCTGATCTGATGATGATCGGCGTCCCTGTAGGACAGGAGGATCGGCGATGTCTTGCGAGGCCAAATTACGCGCTCTAGGATACATGCTGGAACCGCTCGATCTGAACGCGGGCAAGATTATGCAGGCGGTCCGCACGGGCAACTTGATATTTACGTCCGGCCAGGTCTCACGCTGGGGCGACCGTGAGATCAAAGGCAAACTCGGGCGTGAACTGACCGTTGAGGAAGGCTACGAGGCGGCACGGTTCTCGACGCTCAGCTGTCTGCGCGTGATCAAGGCGTTGGCCGGCTCACTCGATAACGTCGTGCAAGTGGTTAAAGTCCTGGGCATGGTGAACGCGGCTGCCGATTTCGACAACACGCCGGCCGTGATTCATGGCTGTAGCGATCTGCTGCTTGAGGTCTTTGGTCAGGCAGGACAACATGCCCGTAGCGCGGTTGGGATGACGCTACCCCTGAACTACGCTGTCGAGATCGAGATGATCGTCGAGATAAAATGACCGAAAGCGTACAAGGAAGGACTGTATGGCTACTCTCCAGAACAATGTAGAACTGGCCGACCGCGCACGGCGCGTCATCCCCGGCGGAGTTAATTCGAGCAATCGCACGCTTCCCTGGCCAATGGTCGTTGTCGAGGCGGCCGGTGCCTACTTCACCGACAGTGATGGCAAGCAGTATCTCGACTATCACGCCGCCTTCGGTCCGCTCATTCTTGGTCACAATCATCCAGTGGTCAACAGCGCAGTCCGTGGCGTGACCGAACGGCTTGATATCATTGGCGCGGGCGTGACCGACATCGAGATTGATTTGGCCGAGACGATCGTGCGCCATGTTCCGTCGGCCGAGCGTGTCCTACTGACGAACTCGGGATCTGAGGCGACGTATGCTGCGCTGCGCCTAGCTCGGGCCGTGACCGGTCGCAACAAGATCATTAAATTTCAGGGAACCTACCACGGTTGGCATGATGCTGTACTCATGAACGTGATTAGCCCGGCGGAAAAGATCGGCCACTACGACCCGCTCTCTCTCGGCATGCTACCCGAGGTCATCGAGCAGACGCTGATTCTACCGTTCAATAATACTGAGGCCGTGAGCGAGACCATCGAGCAACGGGCCGAGGAAATCGCTGCGATCATTGTTGAAGTTATTCCGCACAACATTGGCTGTGTGCTGCCACGTCCGGAATTCCTGAGCACATTACGTGAACTCACACACCGGCACGGCATACTGCTGATCGTCGATGATGTGATTACCGGCTTTCGCCACGCGCTTGGGGGCTACCAATCGCTTTGTGGCGTCACCCCCGATCTGACCACACTGGCTAAAGCCATGGCCAATGGCTACCCAATTGCGGCGCTGGCCGGCAAAGCCGAATTCATGGATCGCTTTGGCCCGGGTGGCGGCGTGATGTTCGCCGGCACGTACAATGGCCACCCGGTCGGCGTGAGTGCGGCCCTGGCGACGATCGCTGTGCTCGCAGACGGCTCGGTGCATAAACACTGTTTCCGTCTCGCTCAACTCGCAGCAGATGGCGTCCAGCAGATCTGCAATGAACTGGGCATCCCAATGACATCGACGGTCTTTGGATCGGTGTTCGTGCCCTACTTCATGCAGGGACCAATTGAGAACTACACCGACCTCCTGCGCAACGACAACGCGCGCGATGTCTGGTTCCGCCGTACCATGTGCGAACACGGCATCTTCATGATTCCCACCGCCTTGAAGCGCAACCATATCAGCGCTGCACATACGGACGGCGATATTGATCGAACGCTGGAGATAGCGCGGCATGTGCTGCGGAAACTGCCAACGACTGCTGTCAATTGAGTGGCCGGGCACATTACTTCGGGATAAATCTTACTTTTGCCGTCCCTCAGTATGTGTTCCGCTATCGCCCGTGGGATGTCCTACTGGGTGGGGCAGTGACCCTGGCCGGTAGTATCCTGACTGAATGGTTATGGCTCCGTTCAGGCAACTCCGCCGAAACGACAATGTGTTGAAACATGGTTGACAACGCGACTTCCATAGTGTAGAATATAGGTGTAGCTACACGTAGTTAGTAGTGAGTCGGGCAATGAATCATCAGACCGGTACAAGCGCAGCGCGACGCTGTATCTGCGCCAATATTCGACGGACTGACCGGGCTATCACCCAGTTCTATGACGCGGTCCTAGGACCAAGTGGCCTCTCGGCCCCACAATTTGGCTTGCTGTCTATTCTGGCCGAGGTCGCACCGATTACGATCAATCATTTTGCCGAGAGTATGGCTATGGACCGCACCACGCTCACGCGCAACCTGGAGCTGCTCACCGAACAGCACCTTATTCGCAGTGAACCAGGTGTTGATCGGCGCATGCGTCTGCTGCTTCTGACGGAGGACGGCGAACAGGCGCTCGCACAGGCTTGGCCGTTGTGGCAAAAAGCGCAAGATCGGATCGAGCGCACTCTTGGTCCCACACGCTTTGATGCACTGCTTGCTGAGCTCTCGTCCGTGGTAGATTTGACCAAATAGTCCCTCTCAACACAGCGCTTTAGTCGCCTTTCCTATGTCTCCGATAACACCTTTTGCCGAATACGTGTAGATACACTGTGTGTACAAGAAGGAGAAGACCATGACCGACCATCTGACTCCCGTCGCCGTTGCCGTTGCCCTCACGAAAGCCTGAGCCAACCAGGATATGACGACCGCCCCATTTGGTGTCCTTCCTTCGGCTGAGCATCTAACGATTAGCGGGGGCAAGATCAAGACGGACAACCTTGTGTTCGACACCTACGAAATGCGCAAGGGCCGCTCCAGCTAACATTGTCGTCCTACTAAATCCCGTTGCATCATGTCTCGGTATGTGGTGCCGGTTGTGCGCACCACATACCGAGACAACAGAGGAAGTCGAGCTATGTTTCTATTCTATTCCTTCCATTACCCGTATGCCGAAAAAGAAGAGGCGTTTGTACAGGCTATGCGCCACTTTGACAAGGTGATGGAACAGCAGTCCGGCATCGTATTCGTCGCTCCCTATCCTTTTAAGGATCCTGAAAAAGGAGCGCTCATGGGTATCTCGCTTTGGGAATCGCAGGAAGCATTCCAGGCTGCACTTCCGGCTCTGCTGAACGCCCGGAAAGACGACCCTTCTCATGGGTGGGAAGCGAAACCGCCCGAAGTTTATATGCTGAATTCGGCAGATTGCACTAATCCAGTTTTTGCCAAGTGGCGGTAATAGGGGTTCAGGCTGGAAAAAGTCAAAAACGGCTCTCTGGTTTAAAAGGGCAAAACTACTGCTCCCCGTACCGGCTACTTGATACGCCCGTTCGTAAAATCAAGTTGGATGACAGTGGTAGCCAGTACAGCTACCGGTGGCCATGCGATAGCAAGTCGCAGAGTAAGGCTGTGTTGCAAAGCTCTGTGACGTCGGCTAGACTCCTGGCTCGCCGTGACACGATATCGAGGAGCCAGATGTCGATGCAGCAGACCACCCGTTCAAATGGTCGTGGGGTGCGGCACGTTCGTCTGTGTGTTCCATGACCAGTTTCGTGGATGCCTTCATCACTAACCCGATGTGATTGCTCCTGCTATTACGTCAAGTCCCGAGATTACTTTTTCGTACCGTACAGGGTGGAATCTACGACAGTTCAGGAGACAAGACCCATGATTACACAAACGCTCCCCATCCGCGACGACAGTCAGACGGTCTATCTGCAAACGTACCTACTCCATAACTCGCGCGAGTTTCAAACCGACATCCAACGACCGGCGGTCCTCATTTGTCCGGGTGGGGGCTATCAGTTCACCTCGGACCGGGAAGCGGAGCCGGTCGCATTGCGGTTCCTGGCGCAGGGCTACCACGCTTTTGTCTTGCGCTACTCCGTGCAAACCAGGTTCCCCCAGCCGATGCATGACCTGGCCAAAGCGATGTCGCTCGTTCGAGCGAAGGCGAAGGAGTGGCTCGTGGATCCAGATCGTATCGCCGTGTGCGGCTTTTCGGCGGGCGGTCATCTGGGGGCTTCGCTCGGGGTGCTGTGGCATGAGCCATGGCTCTCTGAACCGCTTGGGCTGGACCCTGAACAGCTCCGACCCAATGCGCTGATTCTTGGCTATGCCGTGATCGATTCAGACCTCATCGACAACACACCTACGCCGCAGGGGCCACAAGGGACGCTAGTGGGAGCCCGCGACCTGATCGTGCGCACGGTGCTTGGCGAGCCGGATCAGGAGCTCAAAGAGCGCTATCGCCTCGATCGGCATGTATCGTCCTCCACACCGCCGACGTTTCTCTGGCATACCGCCGACGATGAACTTGTCTTCGCCCACAACGCACTGCGCTTTGCAACCGCGCTGGCCGACCACAAGGTGCCCTACGAACTGCATATCTTCGGACACGGTGTTCACGGCCTGTCGCTCGCTGATGAAACCACCGACACTGAGGGGCGCATGCTCAATCCTGCTGCTCACGTCTGGACCGACCTGGCCTTGCGGTGGCTCAAAGAGCAGTTCCAGAAGAGGTAGCGAGAGGAGGTACAAGGCCAGTGCAAGCTACACCAACGTATCCAAGCTGGCCGGCGCCGGTACCTGGCGCGCCGTCGCGGCAACCAGCTGGGGAGCGAGACGGTCAACAACCGGACGAGGTCGTGAGCAACGGGCGACGTGGTGCTCGGACCACCACGCACATCCACACACCACCGTGCCCAGGCACGCTGATGCCCCTCCCCGGTTCTTGACCGTCTCCCGAAGCGCCGCTACACAACGAATGGACGATCCATCGTTCCCACGTCGCCCCTATCAGCCATCGAAGCCTTTGTCGCGCAGGATCTGCTCGATACGAGCGCGATGGGCCGCCTCCCAGCTTTCCAGTGTCCCGGCGGCATCCCGCGCGGCCCGCGCCTGCGCTGCCGTGAGCGTGGCATCCAGCCGGGCGACTGGCACCACCACGATGCCCTCCTCGTCCGCAACCACGACATCGTCGGGGATCACGTCCACCCCGCCACAGCGCACCGGTCCGTTGAGCACGCCGAGCTTGTCCTTCGTCCCAGGAATCGGGCTCACACCTCGGGCGAAGACCGGGAAGCCCTGCTCACGTGCCTCCGCCAGATCGCGGATCACGCCGTCGACGACGAACGCGACGACACCGCGCTTCTGGGCAACGGCGCACACGTTGCCGCCGGCAACCGCATACTCCACATCGCCCGCCTGCACCACGATGACCGAGCCGGGCGCGGCGCGATAGATGGCTGCGTGGAGCATCAGGTTGTCACCCGGTGGACAGCGGACGGGATAGGCTGGGCCGGCAATCCGTGGCATCCCCGGCCACAGCGGTCGGAGACCAAGGTCCATGACACGGTCGCGCGTGAGGACGTCGGCCAGGGTGGTCGGGGAGAGCGAAAGGAAGGCCGTATAGTCGCGCATCGTTCCTCCCAAACATGGTGGCGAACTGCGAGCGTGCGGCGTAAGGTCCAGGACGCCGCTTTCGCTCCACCTTGTATCGTACCATAGTCGGGGCTAGCAAGCCCTTCATCAACCCCAGACCAGATTTGACCTGTGGCGGCTACCGGCCTCATCCAGGTTAACATCTCGATCTGGCAAGAGGCAGGAAGAGCCTCCGCCTGCCTTTCACGTTCGTACCTTGATTGCTCGACGCTGGTTCTTCTGCGGCATGTCTTTTCTGCGTTTGTTCTTTTTCGTTCTTGCATGGCCACGCGTCGCAATTGCGACGAAGCAGCGCGGCGGGGAAGACGAACAGAAGGGTGGGCCAGGCCAGGAAGGTGCCGGAAGGTCAGCTCGGGCCGCTTCAAAACCTTGCTCGCTGAAACGTACAAGAACTCATATCATCGAGCACATTGTTGAACGTTGTTTTACAAATGGCAATACGAACATCGTTTTCGTATCTGTCGGGGCTGCACTGAAAGTCTTCTGTACTGTCTTCGAAACGACCGTTTAAAAGACGCGCTGCCACCAGGAACTGGTGGGGTGATCACTGTCCCTCGGCCCCGACTCGCACATCGCAGCACGGAGGTGTGCCGGCTCCGCCCCACATGTATCGTCTTGCTGCAGAACGTGCTCGTGGCAGATACCATACTGACCGAATCGGTTCTGCGGCTGTTCGTGTGCTCGGTGCGCCATCGCTCCGCGGCGTCCGCATGCTCCCAACACCTTCCCGACAATTTCCCGAGTGAGTCGGGAAGCGACCCCGATGACAGCGGGAACCCCCGCTGCTAGAGTGCATACACGATGACGCATGACATGCACGCACAGACTCAACGTGTCATGGTGTCATTGTCATACTGTATGAGCACGCAATGCAACGATCTCGATTTCATGCCGCCGCCCACGGTGCGGCAGGGACTGGACTTGCGCTGGTTGGCGGACTGGTCGTCGCGATGGTAGCGAGTAGCGCCACCGCCACCGCCACTGCCAATGGACCACAGTTGCCTTCGCCCGGACGAACAACACTCGCAAGCACTGTTTTTATCGTCATCATGCTTGCTGGAAGCGGTGTTTGGGGAGTGTGGATGGGCCGCATCGCTCACACCTCAGCACCGCGACGCATGGCTGTGGCCGGGATGCTTGGGTTCGTGCCGATCACCTTCTGCCTTGGAATCGTGCTTGTGGTCCTCGAACCCATTGCCGTCACCACCATCGGAGCACGCCTGCCGCTCCACCGGCTGTTCACCCTGCTCTTCGTTCCGGCGACGTGGCTCATTGCGAGCACAGGCAGCATGACCCTGGGGCGGGCACTTGGCGGCGTGGGATTGGGATGGACCCTGGCGGCGCGCACGGGCCTCACCGCAGCCCTGGCCTTCCTGATCGTCAATTTGCTGATGGAAGCGTTTGGCTGGCACGTGGGCGGTCCTGGAGCAGCAACGCACTTCACGATGCTGACCGTGCTGTTTGTCAGTGATCTCGGCGCTGCACTCGCGGCAGGGGCCATCATCGGACTGACACTGGATCAGGTAGCAGAGCAGTAGGCAAGCAGTCTCGGTACAGGCGACGGGACCATTTTGGAGTGAATGCTTAATAGATGGAGGAAAAAGTCATGAGTACACCGTTGGTTGTGCCCCGCGTGCAGCGCGCCGCCGGACTGCCGGCACTCCGCAAGACGATCATTATTGCTTTGATCGTCCGTGTAATGGCGGCCGTGTACCTCCAGACGGTGGTGTTGCACGTCCTGATCCCACCGTTAGCCATTTTCTCCGTCCTCAGCCTCGTCGTTGCAGGGGTGTGTACGACACGTTGGCGCTGGGCTGCGCTCCTTGCAGCCGTCTGGAGCGTGCTGTACGTTTTGCCTGGGTTCGCTGCCGGTGTCTATGCTCATTACCTCACGCACCCAGCGGAGCATGGCCTTTTCGATGAAACAGTAGTCGAACTGGTACTCTCATTCATCGTGTTCGTCGCGGGCGTCACGGCAACGCTCCGGCGTCCTGGGCCAGCCGACGCGGCGGGGCTGCCGCGCTGGTTTCCTCCTTTCCTCGTGAGCATGACGACCTTCGTGCTCGGGGCAATGCTGGTCGCCACTATCCCGCAGCCTGCTGCGAGTGCTAGCGTGAGTCCGGCGGTGCTGGCCGGACTGCCGGGGCTCACCGCCGCGAATCTTCAATTTGTGCAACGCGAGCTCCACACCAAGGTCGGGCAGACAGTCGCGCTGCGGCTCGAGAACAGCGATGCGCAGGCCCATGCGTTCGACATCGACGAGTTCAACATGCATGTCGAGATGCCGGGCGGCAAGACCGCGCTCGCCCTCTTCACGCCGACCAAGCCAGGCACGTACACGTTCTATTGTAGTGCCCCTGGCCACGCCAACAAAATCGCGGGCACGGGGATGGTGGGCAAACTCGTTGTCGCGCCGTAGCACCGAACGG